>DATEVI010000110.1:0-13915 GCA_035281865.1 Geobacteraceae bacterium
CTACGATACCGCAAGTATTATCGCATCAGATTTCGGATACGAAATTGAGAATGTGGCTGTAGATGTCGATGAAATGCTTGAATCCGTGCTCGACGCTCCCGAGAGCCTGATAAAACGTCCGCCGGTCGTCACGATAATGGGGCATGTCGATCACGGCAAGACATCGCTTCTGGATGCCATCCGTGAAACAAATGTCATTGCCGGAGAGGCAGGAGGAATTACCCAGCATATTGGAGCGTATGATGTCGAGTTGAAAGGCCGGAAAATAACCTTCCTTGACACACCGGGTCACGCTGCATTCACTGCAATGAGAGCAAGAGGGGCAAAGGTAACCGATATAGTTATTCTGGTCGTGGCTGCAGATGATGGCGTAATGCCTCAGACACGCGAGGCAATTAACCATTCAAAAGCCGCTGGTGTTCCCATAATTATTGCTATTAACAAAATAGACAAGCCGGAGGCAAAGCCGGAGAAAATCAAACAGGAACTCATGGAATTTGGCCTGGTTTCCGAAGAGTGGGGCGGCGAGACCATTTTTGTGGAGGTATCCGCCAAGAAGAGGATTAATCTGGAGGAACTTCTGGAAATGGTCCTCTTGCAGGCCGACGTCATGGAATTGAAGGCTAACCCGGACAAAACGGCTCGCGGCACAATAGTTGAGGCAAAACTGGACAGGGGACGCGGACCGGTAGCTACCGTCCTCGTACAGGAAGGAACCCTGAAAGTCGGGGATTATTTTGTCTCCGGGGTTCATTCCGGAAGAGTCCGTGCGATGCAAAACGAGCGAGGAACCAAGATAACTCTGGCAGGGCCATCAATGCCGGCGGAGGTAATCGGTTTTACCGGTGTGCCTGATGCAGGCGATTCGTTTGTTGTTCTTGCCGATGAAAAACAGGCCAAGGAAATAGCTATGTACCGCCAGCAGAAAACAAGGGAGACAGAGCTGGCGAAAACAAGTAAACTTTCACTTGAGCAGCTTTATGAAAAGATCCAGAAGGGTGAAGTAAAAGAGCTCAATGTTATCGTAAAGGGAGATGTTCAGGGTTCGGTAGAAGCAGTCAGCGAATCCCTCAGCAAATTGTCGACCGATGCCATACGCCTGGTCATAATTCACGCTTCAGTAGGTGCAATTACTGAAACGGACGTGAATCTGTCTGCAGCGAGCAATGCCATCGTATTGGGCTTCAATGTTCGACCCGAAGTAAAGGCGCAGGCACTTGCCGAGAGGGAGGGCGTCGACATAAGGCTTTACAACATCATTTATGATGCTGTAGATGACATCAGGAAGGCAATGGAAGGGTTGCTGGAACCCACTCTCAGAGAAAAGCAACTCGGTCATGCGGAGATTCGTGAAGTATTCTCCGTTCCGAAACACGGAAACGTGGCCGGATGTTATGTCCTCGACGGGAAGATGGTTCGAAATATGCCTGTACGCCTGCTGCGCGACAACGTCGTGATTTATGAAGGAAAAATGACCAGCCTGCGCCGTTTCAAAGAAGATGTCAAAGAGGTTGCCTCAGGATATGAATGCGGCATATCCCTGGAAAACTATAATGACATAAAAATCGGCGACATCATCGAGGCATATGAGATAGAGAAAGTTGCTACTAAACTGTAACTGTTCAGGTTGAATGGCTGAAGACTTTTTGAATTCAGGCATTCAGCCTGAAGGACCATATTATTAAATAATTATGACATATAAACGTTCAGAAAAAGTAGCGGAGGCAGTCCACGAGTTCATTTCGGAACTCCTGATCAAAGGACTCAAGGACCCTCGCATAGGATTTGTGACAATAACAGGGGTTAAGCTTACGGACGACCTTCATTTAGCGACGGTATACTTCAGCGTAGTCGGAAGCGAGGATGAGAAAAAGTCAACTGAAGCAGGTCTTAACAGTGCCAAGGGTTTCATACGGAAGGAGCTGGGCAGGAATATGAGGCTCCGCTATGTTCCCGATATAGTTTTCAAATACGACATTTCCCTGGATTATGGCAACCGGATCGAAAGCATTCTTGATGAAATCAGCATGACAAAGGGTTCGGATGATACAGAGGATAATTAGCGAAATTACACTGAACAGAACATTCCTGGTCGCGACCCACGAGAATCCTGATGGAGACGCAGTAGGCTCATCACTGGCTCTTGCATGCTATCTATCCGCATTGGAAAAAGAAGTTACCGTTTTTTCCAGTGATTTGCTGCCCGATAACTACAAATTTCTTCCTCTGGCCGATACCGTAGTCACATCGATACCCGACCGTAAATTCGACATCTGTTTTGTCCTGGATGCCGGTGATCTTTCCCGGACCGGCAAGGATCCGGAAAGCTTCAGGCAAATAGGTAAAATAATCAACATTGATCACCATCCTGACAACAGGAATTTCGGAGACATAAATCTGGTGGATCCAAAAGCATCGGCGACAGGTGCACTTATTTACCGCCTGCTTTCCACCGCAGGCTTCGAGATCGATTACCCAACAGCGCTGTGCATCTACACGGCAATCGTTACGGACACGGGATCTTTTCGTTACTCGAATGCTGATCATGAAGCCTTTCAGATTTCCGGACAAATGGTATCATGCGGCATAAACCCTTGGTTCGTCGCTGAGAAGCTTTATGAAAGTCAGCCTCGCCAACGCCTTGAGCTTCTCTGTCTGGCACTTTCCACCCTTCAAGTGGCAGATCGGGGAGATATAGCCTCTATAACCGTAACCCTCGACATGTACGCCAAAACCGGCGCCACATCGGAATTGACCGATGGTTTTGTTAATTATCCACGTTCCATACGCGGCGTAGAAGTCGCGGTTTTTTTTAGAGAAGTTGAGAATGGTTTATTCAAGGTCGGATTCCGCTCAAAAGGCAAAGTGGATGTGTCGGTGCTGGCAGCCGCTTTTGGAGGAGGGGGACATCATAATGCCGCCGGCTGCAAGATATCCGGATCAATGGAAGAAGCGAGACACAGGATTCTTTCCTATGTCGAGAAGGCATTTTAACTTTATGAATGGTTTTATCGTAATTGACAAACCCGAAGGTTTAACTTCCCACGACATCGTAAATTCTGTAAGAAAAATACTGAACCTTAAAAAAGTCGGCCACACCGGAACACTCGATCCCTTTGCCACTGGAGTATTACCTGTAGCGGTGGGAGAGGGGACAAAGGCAATTCCGTTTCTTGACGAATCAGTCAAAGAGTATCTGGCGGTCATGCATCTGGGCGTTATTACGGATTCACAGGATTGCACGGGAAAAGTTGTAGCGGAAAACAGTTTTGGCCACATAAATGAATCAGTCCTGAAGGAGACCTTTTCTCGGTTCGTCGGCACCATCAAACAGGTTCCACCCATGTTTTCGGCACTGAAACGTTGCGGCGTACCACTCTACAAGCTGGCGAGACAGGGCAAGAGCGTCCATCGCGAACCACGTGAATTAACAATATTCTCCTTAAATATAGAAAAAATCGAATTGCCGAAAATATCTTTCATGGTGCGATGCACTCGCGGTACATACGTTAGAACGCTGGCAAGCGATTTGGGTGATGCTCTCGGATGTGGGGCACATTTGAGCGATCTGCGGCGAACTGTCAGCGGGATGTTTAACGTGGATGATGCAATCTCTCTTGAAGAGCTATCACGACTTAAGGAAGAATGCCTTCTTGCTGAAAATATAATTTCGCCGTATCGTGCCTTGTCACATCTAATGGACATCGCGCTGTCGGACAAGGGGGCGGACAGGATACGCGTTGGTACGCTTCCCGACATGGAGGGTTTTGAGATGTATCCCCAAGGACATCTTCCGGCAGGGGAAAAACTTACTCTGTCTTACAAGGAAAGGCTCCTGGCAGTGGCTGAAAATATTTGTTCCCCATGGGTGAACGGTCAAAAAAACTTACGACTTTTGCGTGTTTTCAATTGAGGCTGGGATTCGCGTAGTGCCCCTGATGCCACTGCCTGATGCCGTTGAAAAACCGCTTTGTTCTTTACACAGCACGATGATTGTGGTAATAAATGTTCCGATTTGTTCATACATCCAAACACATAGTCAATAATCAAAAAACGTGGAAAGGAGGTGACGTAGCATGCTGGTTACAGAGAAAAAACAGGAAATAATAAACAGTTTCAAGCTTCATGACAATGATACAGGTTCTCCTGAAGTGCAGATAGCCATTCTTTCCGAGAGAATCACTTATCTGACTGAACACTTCAAGGTTCACAAAAAGGATCATCACAGTCGTCGCGGTCTGTTGAAGATTGTCGGACAGCGAAGGAGAATGCTTGATTATCTGAAAAAGAAAGATATCGAAAGATACCGCGCCATCATTGGAAAGCTTGGTATCAGAAGGTAAGAAAAGGCAGTATATCTCTTGAAACATAGGGGTATATTGCCTTTCGTATTTATTCGGGACAGGCTTTCAGGCCTGTTATTTTTTTGTTGGGGGCGCGGATGCAGGCACCAAATTTGAGGCATGCAGCAAATTTGGTGCCTGCATCGACGGCCCCAACACACTCAAAACAAAGTTTAGGAGACCGTATCCATAATGGAACATAAAGTTGATATAAATTTCAGTGGAAAAACAATAAATATTTCGACCGGCAAAATGGCGAAGCAGGCAAATGGGTCGGTAACGGTTCAATGCGGCGACACCATCGTGCTGGTAACAGCCGTTGCGGCAAAAACCGTCAGGGAAGGGCAGGACTTTTTCCCGCTTACAGTCAATTATCAGGAAAAATCTTATGCCGGCGGCAAGATACCCGGGGGGTTCTTCAAAAGGGAAGGGAGACCCTCTGAAAACGAAACACTTACCTGCCGATTGATAGACAGACCGCTAAGACCGCTTTTCCCGGAAAATTTCCTCAACGAAACACAAATCATGGCAACGGTCGTATCCGCCGACAAGGACAACGACCCGGGGATTCTTTCTATAATCGGAGCGTCGGCAGCGTTGGAAGTTTCCGATATACCCTTTCAGGGTCCTGTTGCCGGAGTGAAAGTGGGCAGGGTAAATGGCAAATTTATCTGCAACCCCACCGCCGAGGAACTTGAACTGAGCGACATGGAAATCGTAGTGGCCGGCAGCAAAGACGCCGTCATCATGGTTGAAGGAGGCGCCGCGATAGTCTCTGAAGAGGATATGTTGAATGCGGTCTTTTTCGCACATGAATCAATGCAGCCCATTCTTGCCGCTCAGGAAGAGCTTCGCAGCAAAGCGGGAGTGTCAAAAAGGGAAGTAAAAGCACCTGAAATCGACCCTGTACTTGAATCAAGGGTTCGTGAACTTGCCAATGCGAAAATAAAAGAAGCCGTCAGGATAAAAGCAAAAGGTGAAAGACGCAATGCTCTTGACGTTATAAAAGAGAGTGTATTGGCCGCCCTTGTTCCGGAGTATGAGGGAAGAGAAAAAGAAATTCTGACTTTTATCGGCAACTGTGAATATGAACTTGTGCGTGAGCACATAGTTGATGACGGAGTTAGGATCGATGGTCGTGATTCGAAAACCATAAGAGCGATCACGTCAGAAGTGGGTCTTCTTCCGAGAGCCCATGGTTCCGCCCTATTTACCAGGGGAGAAACTCAGGCCCTGGTTGCGGCAACCCTCGGCACATCCATAGACGAGCAACGAATCGATTCATTGTATGGCGAGAGCAAAAAACGCTTCCTCCTTCACTACAATTTCCCTCCTTTCTCCGTCGGTGAAACCAGCATGCGGCTTGCTCCCGGACGGAGAGAAATCGGACACGGAATGCTTGCCGAACGAGCGCTGGAGAGAGTTTTACCAGCCTATGACGATTTCCCCTATACCGTACGGATCGTATCAGACACACTCGAAAGCAATGGCTCTTCATCCATGGCTTCCGTGTGCGGCGGTTCAATGTCGCTCATGGACGCAGGAGTACCAATCAAGGCTCCCGTCGCAGGCATTGCCATGGGACTCATAAAAGAAGAAGAAAACGTGGTGATCCTGTCGGATATTCTGGGAGATGAAGACCATCTCGGAGACATGGACTTCAAGGTTGCAGGGACCGCGGAAGGCGTTACCGCCCTGCAGATGGACATAAAAATAACGGGAGTGACCCGCGAAATAATGAAAACAGCACTTGAACAGGCAAGGGAAGGCCGACTGCACATACTCGGCAAGATGGCGGAAACGATACGTTCTCCAAAATCGGACCTTTCTCCCTACGCTCCGCGTATCACTACAATATTTGTCAAAACCGATAAAATTAGGGACGTCATCGGAGCCGGAGGCAAAAACGTGCGTGGTATAACCGAAGCCACAGGGGTTACCATTGACATTGAAGATACCGGCAAAATCAACATTGCAAGTCATGATATGGCCGCTTGCGAGAAAGCCATAAAAATGATCAGAGACCTCACGGCTGAAGCGGAAGAGGGCAAGCTGTACATGGGAACCGTTAAAAAGGTAATGGATTTCGGTGCTTTCGTTGAAATTTTCCCCGGTACCGACGGACTTGTTCATATTTCCGAGCTTGATACGGAAAGAGTAAAAAACGTAAGCGACATCCTGAAAGAGGGTGACAAAGTACTTGTTAAATGCATCGGCATTGATAAACAGGGCAAGATAAAGCTTTCCCGGAAAGAGGCACTCGGTTCTGCGCTCCCTGAGTAAACGGATTCATCACCTGGGAAAACGGATATTCCGCTGTATAATTACACGATGGTAACTAAATCACTACTAAGCAATGGAATACGGGTAATAACTGAAAAAATACCCCATGCCCATTCTGTTTCAATAGGAATATGGGTGACTACCGGTTCCCGGCATGAAAGTGCCGAAACAAATGGGGTCGCCCATTTCATTGAGCATCTGCTGTTCAAAGGCACTCACAGAAGAAACGCATTGGATATAGCCAGGGAAATTGACTCCGTGGGCGGCGTTTTGAACGCATTCACGTCCAGAGAGTATATCTGTCTTTACGCCAAGGTTCTTAGCGATTATCTTGACAGGGCGGTTGATCTCCTATCCGACATATTCATGTATTCCATATTTGATTCTGAAGAAATTGAAAAAGAGCGAAAAGTCATTCTTCAGGAGATATGGATGATGAAGGACGATCCGGATCATTACATCCACGATCTCTTCTATCAAAACTTCTGGAAGAGCCATCCGCTGGGCAGGTCGGTGTTGGGTACCGAAGAAAGCGTGGGAAGTCTGACGCGTGATACCATCGTAAATTACAAAAACGAGCGATTCACTGCCGGGGACATAATTATTACAGCCTCGGGAAAAGTTGAGCATGACGGACTTATTGATCTGCTTACCGGGTTGTTTCACCATGTGCCCCGAAGAAATTTGCTGGAGGATTGTGAAAATCCGGCGTACGAAAAGAGAGTTGAAACGGTTGAAAAAGAGCTCGAACAAATACACCTTTGCCTAGGAACCAAGGCATTGCCGCAAAATCATCCGCTCCGCTACGAGAGTTATATTCTTAACACCGTTCTCGGTGGAAGCATGAGTTCAAGGCTGTTCCAGGAGATCAGGGAAAACAAGGGGTTGGCGTATTCCGTATATTCATACGTATCCTCCCATTCAGATGCAGGTTCTTTTATCATTTACGCTGGAACGAGCCCGGAACGCATGATGGAAGTCATCAGAATTAATTTGCGTGAGATGATTAGGCTCAAAAAGGAAAAGGTCCCTGACCAGGAGCTGAAATACGCAAAAGAACATCTGAAAGGAAATCTTCTGCTTTCTCTGGAAAGCTGTGACAACAGAATGACTAAACTGGCCAGGAACGAAATTTATTTCGGCCGGCATATCCCAATAGACGAAATAACCTCAGGCATTGAGAAAGTTACTGCAGAAAGCCTGTTACAGCTCGCCAATGAGCTGTTTGTTGAAGATTACTTCACTCTGCAACTTATCGGAAAAACGGCAGGGATACAGACAGATCCATCGATAATTTCGCTTTGAGGACAGAATCGATGGATAATTTCATTCTGAAAATAAAACGTGTCAGCAATGCAGCAACCCCTCTGCCCCGCTATATGACCTCCAATGCCGCCGGCATGGATCTATTCGCCTCACTGGATTCCGACCTTACTATCCTGTCCGGCGAAAGATCACTTGTCCCGACAGGCCTTGCCCTCGCCATTCCTGAAGGGTACGAAGCCCAAGTAAGACCACGCAGCGGATTGGCCATACACCACGGCATTTCTCTCGTAAACTCACCCGGGACGATAGATTCCGATTACCGCGGTGAAATTTGCGTTATCGTCATAAACCACGGGAAAGAACCTTTTACCATCAGAAACGGTGATCGCATTGCTCAGATGGTCTTTGCGAGATTCGCCAGAGCCGTTTTGCAGGAAGTTTCCGAGCTCGATGAAACATCTAGAAATAGCGGCGGATTCGGTCATACAGGCATTTGAAAGGAAAGTAATATATTTCTTTCGCCGTTGTTTCCTTGTAAAACTGTCTGTGCGCAGAAAGCAGCCAAATCCCCGTTCTCTTTTTCAGGCACAACCATGATTCTTGAGATTAATCCTGAAAATCCTCAACCCCGGCTGATTAACAGAGTTGTAAAGCTGTTGCAGGATGGCGGTATTGTGGCCTATCCGACCGATACTACGTATGGCATAGGATGCAGTATTTTCAACAAACGCGGCATAGAGCGGATATATCTCCTGAAACACCGGGAAAAGAAAAAGCCCTTTTCTTTCATATGTTCGGATATCTCAGATGTCGCCCGATATGCCAAGGTAAGCAATTATGCCTTCAAAATATTGAAGCGCTTCCTCCCCGGCCCGTATACGTTCGTTCTTGCAGCTTCCAATGTCGTCCCGGATTTGCTTGTAACAAAGCAGAAGAATGTGGGAATCCGCATACCTTCCAACAAAATATGTCTGGAAATTGTGCGGCACTTGGGACACCCAATAATAACCACAAGCGCAAACATCTCCGGAGAAGAACCCATAGGAGACCCGGCAAAAGTCGAGCGGGATCTCGGCAAACAGCTCGACCTGGTGATAGATGGAGGGATATTGTCGGCAGATGTAAGTTCAGTAGTGAGCTTGATAAATGATACTCCAGTGGTGCTCCGCAAAGGAATAGGTGACGTACGCTGGTGCGAATAAGAGAGTAAAATGCTTTTTACTGTTAATGGGAACATGCCATGATGAGAGCTTTGATTTTTGATTTTGACGGGATTATTGTTGATACCGAGCCGATCCATTACCGGGCATTTCAGGAAGTGCTCGAACCCTTGGGGCTTGGATATTCATGGGAAGAATACGTTTCCGGTTATATGGGATACGACGATCGCGAGGCATTCAGAGAGGCATTCAAAGCTCGATCAAAGAGCATACGTAATGATGAGCTTGGACGACTGATTACGCAGAAAGCCTCGGTTTTTCTGAAAATTATAGAAGGGGGTATCAAGGCTTATCCCGGGGTTGTGAAATTGATCCACGACACTGCGGGAAATATGCCGTTGGCGCTGTGCAGCGGGGCGCTGGTTTCCGATATTACCCCGATACTTGACCAACTTGGCATTCGCGACAAATTCGATGTTGTTGTAACCGCGGATGATGTCGCCGCAAGCAAACCAGACCCCGCAAGTTACATTCTCGCGGTTCATAGACTGTCCGCCGCATATCCTGATTCGTCAATTAAGCCCCAAAATTGCCTTGCAATAGAAGATACACCTGCAGGTATAGAATCCGCGAAGGGTGCCGGAATTGCTGTTTTGGCGGTAACCAACAGCTATCCGGCGGAAAGGCTCAAGGGCGCGGACCATATTGTCGATTCCATGGAGAAATTGACACTTCGAGATCTCTGTAATTTAAGAGGCGAGGGTGGCCAGAAATGCGCATAGCCATTGTCGGTGCAGGTGCCCTCGGTCTCTATTACGGCGCGATGCTCCAGCGTGCGGGACACGATCTCCATTATCTTTTGCGTCGTGACTATCAAGCCGTCAAAGAAAATGGCCTGCAGGTCTTTTCCGTCAACGGAGATTTTCATCTCGACAATGTGAAAGGGTATAATGCCGCATCTGAAATGGGAGAGGCGGACCTCGTAATTGTCGGCCTGAAGACCTTCGCCAACCATATGTTTGGGGAACTCATCGTTCCTGTCTTGGGAGAGAAAACCATAATACTCACCTTGCAAAACGGACTGGGCAACGAAGAGTCCTTGGCTGCGCTTTTCGGCGCGGACCGGATACTGGGAGGAGTTGCCTTCCTCTGTGCCAACCGGGGGGAACCCGGCGTCGTCCATCATCTTGGTGAAGGGCGTATTATTATCGGTGAACACGGCAATTGTGAAGCAGGTAGAATCGAAGGGTTGGCAAAATTGTTTCAGCAGGCGGGAATACCATGCCGACCTGTTGACGACCTGAAGAAAGCCAGATGGGAGAAACTGGTGTGGAATATCCCCTTTAACGGAATATGTTCCTTGATGTTAAAGACTGTAGACGTCCTCCTGCACCATGATGGAGCCAGACAGCTCGTTATCGACATTATGCATGAGGTGATAGAAGCCGGTAATGCCCAGGATATCAAGGAAAAAATTAAACCGGCGTTTGCAGATAACCTTGTTCAGTTCTCGGAAGGTCTAGGGCCATACAAACCTTCAATGCTCATTGATCGACTGGAACACAGGCAACTTGAGCTTGAGGCAATTTTCAGAGTCCCGTTGGCGGCAGCAAAGCAAAAGGGAGTATTAATGCCGAAAGTTGCGGAGCTTTATGCTCTCCTTGATTTGAGTGAGGCCGATAATACAGTATAATTATTAAGCGAAAATATCCGTCGACAATGTTTTTGCTCCTATGTGCATTTATTTTGTGCAAATCATTCGCGCATATGCCTTAATTTTGAGCGCCATATTATTACTGAAAGACCAGCGCCCTTGTAATGTATTGGTATTACTGTCTAAAAAGAATTGTCATTTTAGGCAAACAATTTGCTAGAAACGTTCCGGAAAACAGAATTGGTTCAATTCTTACGGAATAATATAGGGAAGCGTACCATTACTGCAAAGAATACATGAGGGGGTGATCGTAATTGAAAAAGATTGAAGCCATTATCAAACCGTTCAAACTGGATGAGGTAAAAGAGGCACTCAATGAAATAGGTATTCAAGGGATGACCGTCAGTGAAGTAAAAGGTTTCGGACGCCAGAAAGGGCATACGGAACTTTACCGAGGGGCGGAGTATGTCGTAGATTTTATTCCTAAAATCAAGCTGGAAATTATCATTGGCGACGACATTGTAACTAAAGTAGTTGAGACGATCGAACAAGCCGCAAAAACCGGAAGAATAGGTGACGGCAAGATATTCATAACACCGGTTGAGGAAGTCGTAAGAATCAGAACAGGTGAAAGAGGCCAGGACGCGATCTAATCCTGAAATTTAATGGAAAAGGAGAGACATAATGACCCCAAAAGAAGTAGTTAGTTTTGCAAAAGAAAATGGCGCCCTCATGATTGATTTCAAATTCATGGATTTTGTAGGTATCTGGCAGCATTTTTCAGTGCCTATGAGCGAGTTTGACGAAGATACCTTTGAAGACGGGCTTGGTTTCGATGGTTCTTCCATCCGTGGCTGGCAGCCGATCCACGCATCAGACATGATCATCATCCCTGACCCTAAATCTGCCAAGATGGATCCATTCACAGCAATTCCTACTCTCAGCCTCATTTGCAATATTTTTGATCCGATTACAAAGGAAGGCTACTCCCGTGACCCGAGAAACATTGCAAAAAAAGGTGAGGCATACCTGAAGTCCCTAGGTTTCGCAGATACGGCTTATTTTGGTCCTGAGGCCGAATTTTTCATTTTTGATGATGTACGCTTCGATTCCAGCGCAAACCAGTCCTTCTATGTTGTCGATTCAGCAGAGGGAATCTGGAACTCCGGTCGCGAAGAATTCCCCAACCTCGGTTACAAACCCCGCCATAAGGAAGGGTATTTCCCCGTTCCTCCGACTGACTCACAGAACGACCTGAGAAATGAAATGGTCATGGAACTTCAGAAGGTGGGAATCCGCATCGAGGCGCAGCACCATGAAGTTGCAACCGGTGGCCAGGCGGAAATTGATATGCGCTTTGCATCAATGGTGGATATGGCCGACCAACTGCAATGGTTTAAATATGTAATAAAGAATGTTGCCAACCGTAACGGGAAGACGGTAACGTTTATGCCCAAGCCTCTTTACGGGGATAACGGATCAGGCATGCATACACACGTGTCTTTCTGGAAAGACGGCGTCAACCTGTTCGCAGGTGACGGTTACGGCGGTCTCTCCAAGATGGCGCTTTACTATATTGGCGGAATCATCAAACATTCCGCTGCGCTCTGTGCTATCTGCAACCCGACAACAAACTCATATAAGCGGCTTGTTCCAGGCTTTGAAGCACCGGTAAACATGGCCTATTCCAGTCGCAACCGATCTGCTGCCTTACGCATACCGATGTTTTCAACAAACCCGAAGTCAAAACGTGTCGAATACCGTACGCCTGACCCTTCCTGCAATGGTTACCTGGCGTTCACTGCAATCCTGATGGCAGGACTTGACGGGATTGAAAACAAAATCGATCCGGGTCAACCGCTTGACAAGGATATTTACGGTCTTTCACCTGAAGAACTTGCCGGTATCCCTTCTGCTCCGGGTTCACTCGAAGAAGCTCTCAAGGCATTGAAAGAAGACCACGAGTTCCTGCTCAAAGGCGATGTATTTACCATTGATGTTATCGAAAAATGGATCGAATACAAAACTGAAGCAGAGGTCAACCCCGTTCGTATGCGTCCGGTTCCGATGGAGTTCGCACTTTACTTCGATATCTAATTGACGCTGCTTTTCTATGTCTGCAGAAAAGGCGGGATTACTCCCGCCTTTTTTCGTTTGTGCACAAAGAGAAACCGGAAAGTTAAGCATACGGGTTACGTTGACATTCCATTTTCAATCTGTTAGAAATGTTGAGTTTATTACTCTTTATTACATCAAGGAATCCATGGAAAATATTCTTTTGAAAATTTCTATAATGCTGGTTCCCGCTCTTCTGGCAATCACCTGTCACGAGGTGTCGCACGGATATATTGCCGACAGATTGGGCGACAATACTGCCCGCTACATGGGCCGTCTCACGCTCAATCCGCTGAAGCACCTGGATATTATCGGCACTCTCATGGTCTTCATTGTGGGAATAGGGTGGGCAAAGCCGGTTCCTGTCAATTTCAACAACTTGCGCAATCCCAAAAAGGACATGATATGGGTCGCGCTTGCTGGTCCGGTTACGAATGTTACCCTTGCCCTCTTTTCGGCACTGGCCCTCAGAGGCCTTGCTGCCGCTGGCGAAGGCATGTTGGCAGGCACTCCGGCAATGATCGCTCTGGATCCGATTCTGTTGATGCTGGCCTTTTCCGTTTATATTAATCTGCTTCTGGCAATATTCAACCTGATTCCAGTGCCTCCTCTTGATGGGGGACGTGTGTTGACCGGGCTGCTTCCATATCGGCAAGCATTGATATTTTCGCGCATCGAGCCATATGGGATGATAATCATCATTCTGCTGGTATTTTTCACTAACATCTTCTCATATATATTGTTGCCTATATTGAACGTGGGTATCCGCATTCTTGCCGGTCCGGAGAGTGCGCTTATTTATAAGGTCACATCGTTTTTGATGCGTTAGCACTTTTCCAATAAATACTTCCGAAGGAGCTTGTCTAGTATGGGTATAAATAGAGTTGTCAGCGGCATGAGGCCAACCGGTAAATTGCATTTGGGGCACTTCCACGGAGTTCTTGCCAACTGGAAAGAACTCCAGGAAAATTACGAATGTTTTTTCTTTGCCGCTGACTGGCACTCCCTTACCACGGAATACGCAAATACGGAGGTCATACGTTACAGTACCCAGGAAATGCTCCTGGATTGGCTGGCGTACGGCATAGATCCAG
>DATEVI010000111.1:0-3671 GCA_035281865.1 Geobacteraceae bacterium
ACTGCCGGACATCAGGACACCCCTGGCTCCATGGGCCACCAGCGTATCCTTGATCTCCCTGATCACGGGGAAGCGCCCGATCGTAACTGCTTCCAGATCATTTGTTAGAATTGAGCATATGTCTTCAATCCTATTGCAAAACTGTTGCAGTTTATAGCCATCCAGCCTGTTTGTCAATGTCAAATTTTGATACACCCACGCAGTCGACACATGTAAGTTCGGATTCACCAAAACAAGCCAAACCGGCGGCAGTCCTTCAACTGGAGTCAGCTTCTCTCCTATACCCTCAGCCAGAGCGGTTTTTTTGAATATAAAAAACGGTACGTCAGCGCCCAATTTGACGCCAATCTCCATGAGGCTCTCGTCTGACAGCCCCATTTCCAGCATCTCGTTGAGCCCCATAAGAACGGTTGCGGCATCACTGCTCCCGCCACCCAGTCCGGCAGCAACAGGAATTTTCTTGGCTATGGAGATATCAACTCCCACACCACTTCCATGAAGTGAAAGCATGGCATCCGCAGCACGCCAGGCAATATTCTCCTTGCCCCCTGATACTGCTCCACTGTCGCAGACCACGCCAATCCCCGGTGCCTCGCGCAGAACAACCTCTATTTCGTCACACAGGTCGATACGTTGCATAACCATTCTCAGGTCATGGTATCCGTCAGATCTTTTGCGGAGCACTTCTAGACGGTAATTTATCTTTGCCGGGGCTTTAAGCAGCAGTTTCTTCAACTCTTCGCTTCTCCTTGTTTACATGCCAGACAGCTTTTTCTAAATCAATTCTTTCTTCAAATCAAGCCCAAAGATAACTGTCTTTTCTCGGGTCCCCATGTTCCCGCTATAAAGATAAAAAACATTGAAGCTCAACACTCAGAAAAAGAAAGCCCCTGGCTTTCGTTTCCAAAGTCAGGGGCCATTCAGGAATCAACTGCAGTAGAAATCAGCTACAGAACAAAATTCTATCTCATCGCCAAAGAGATCTATTCATCCCTTTCATAATCAACTATACGTTTTGCGACCTGCTTGATGTTCAGAAGGTCTTTGTAGTTGATGTTGTTGGACAGATAGTTGCCACCGCTCGTGCCGCAGCCGAGGGTAAGTGAAGGAGGCAGCTGGTTGTAAATGAGACCAACGCTGCCGTGTACCGCAGGCTGATTGAGAAGCAGCCTGTTGGCCGGAATTTCGAGTGCGAATTTGTCCAGAACGGTCTGATCCTGAGCATGAACAACGGCGGTGTGACCGGCGCCGCCCCACAGGAGCTGGGTTTTTGCGGCCTGGATAGCTTCATCCGTGCTGTTGAAAGAGATGTAACCAAGAACCGGAGAAAGTTTCTCATGGCTGAACCAGTCTTCGGGGCCAATGGTGGTGAGGGGAACGAGGAGGAGTTTCACATCTTCGGCAACCTCGAAACCGGCAAGCTTGGCAATCGCTTGCGGAGATTTACCAACGATGGCCATTGCCGGAACGCCTCTTTCCTTGTCGAACATGACCGCTTCGAGCTTCTTTTTCTCTTCGGCGTTGACGAGGTATGCACCCCTTTCTCTCATGAGCTTCACTGCTTTATCCGCAACATCCTTGTCATCAAAGATCATGGACTGGTCGGAGGAACAGATGGTGCCGTTGTCGAAGGTCTTGGAAGCGATGACGTTATTGACTGCCACGCTCAGATTGGCGGATTTAGAAATGAATACAGGGGTGTTGCCCGGGCCGACGCCGATAGCGGGGTGACCGGAGCTGTATGCGGACTTGACCATGGCGCCGCCGCCGGTGGCGATGACCAGATTCACTCCCGGGTGTTTGAACAGGAGGTTTGTTGCTTCGATGGAAGGCTCATCGATCCACTGGATGACATCTGCCGGTGCACCGGCGCTCACAGCTGCCTCAAGCATGATCTTCGCTGCTTCGGTGCTGCACTTCTGTGCGCGCGGGTGGAAAGCGAAGACAACAACGTTGCGGCCCTTGAGGGCGATAATGGACTTGAACTCGGTGGTGGAGGTCGGGTTGGTGGTCGGAGTGGCGGCCGCGACTACGCCGAAAGGCTCGGCTACATAGGTTACGCCCTCTTTTTCCTCAATGACGCCTACGGATTTCTTGTCTTTCTGCCATTCATAGACAATGTGGGCACCGAGGTGGTTCTTGATTGCCTTGTGATCGGCCCTGCCGATCCCGGTCTCAGCAACGGCCATTTCGGCAAGCTTGACTTCATTGGCCACACTGACCGCGTCCATAGCCGCGCAGATCTTGTCGACCTGCTCTTGGGTGAAGGTCTTGTAAATGTCTGCCGCCTTCCGTGCTTTTGCTACCAATTCGTCAATCTTCTGTACAACATCTGCCATGACTAACCTCCCATTAAAATTAGATATTGGGTGCTTTCACCAGACAACAATGCCACACCCACTGTGCAGCCCGACCACATCCTGCTTTTCCGGACACGCCAAATCGAAACAAAATGCATTCCCATCGGAAATACATTTTACTCACATGGAATTACCCAGAAAAACAACTATTTAATTAGCAAAATCGCTAAAAAAATACACCAATTTAAATCAGATTGCAAACACTTTTTTTTGTGAATATGCCAGAAATATGGGCAATCCAGCATACTGCACAATAATCTAGCGTCACTGCTGTTGAGTGCTCGCTGTAGAGAGAACCAGTTCCTTCAGAACGGCGACTCATCCGCGATTCAGATTACAGCCTTCCCTCCGATTTAAGCCGTCTGATTATGGAATTAATCGCAGGCAGAGCCGACATGGCGGCCTTTTCACCGTCCAAGAGAGCTTCATGTCTTTGTGAAAAATCGGCTGCCAGCTTTTCAGTCCATTACCTTCCCGCTCGGGAAAAAAGCCACCCAGACTCAACCAGAGAGTCTGGGTGGCTTTACCACAGGCGATCTAAGCCTTTGATATCACATCCGGTGCGCTTATGAAAGGGGATAAATCTTCAATGAATAGGGTGTCAATCGAAGGCAATCCGTTGAGGCTAAATCATACCTCTTCGAGCATGGTCGTGAACAAGTCGTGATGCTCTTCCTCCTCTTCCAGGATTTCTCTGAACATGTGGGCAGTTGTCACATCCCCTTCCTTCTGGGCCATCTCGATAATTTTTTGGTACATTTCGATGGCTTCGACCTCCGCCTTTGTATCAAGCTCCAGAAACTCCTTGAGGCTTTTGCCTACTTCGATAGGCGAAGGTTTGGTAGTAGGGGTACCGCCGAGATACCACAGTCTCTCGGCTATTTGTTCAGCATGCTTCATCTCGACAATGGCAACCTGTTTGAACTTATCCTGAACTGCCACACCCTTAACCCCCATTACCTGCACATGTTGCCACATGTACTGAATACTGACCTGAATTTCCCTGGCAATGGCATTGTTCAGCATTTCCTTCAAATTCTCACTGACCTTGACTACCGGTTCCAATGAAACAGCCATATTCTCGTCCCCCTTTTGTCATTTGTTTGATCAACACTATTGTCATACCACCAAATATCCACAAATCAAGCAGGAGGCAGGCAAAACAGTAAAATTGCCGCTGCCGTTTCACCGTATCCGGAATGCCTGTCACCTTCGTTGTCTCATGGTGCAAACCGGTTATAATGTAGCGAGAGAACTCAGCAAGACACGGTCTGTCTTTACTTTATCAAATGCAGAAAGGCATCAGGTGAT
>DATEVI010000112.1:0-6913 GCA_035281865.1 Geobacteraceae bacterium
ACTTTACAACACTCACACCGGAGAAAGGTCGACGATAGCATACCGGAATCATGCCGGTGAGTATGACCCTGAAGCGCTTTCCTCTCTTAACTGGATACTCAGGTGTCATTACACAAACGAGACGACGGAGATGGATTCACGGGTGATCGAATATCTGAATATGGTGGATAATCAGTTTGGCGGCGGTAACGAGATCCACATCATCTCGGGCTTCAGATCGCCCGAGTATAATGGAAAGCTGCGCCGCGAAGGAAGACGCGTGGCAAAGCACAGCCAGCATACGCTGGGAAAGGCCATCGATTTCTTCATCCCCAGAGTGTCGCTGGCCAGCATCCGGAACGCCGCCCGCAACCTTTGCTACGGCGGCGTGGGATATTATCCCCAAACCGGTTTCGTTCATATCGATTCCGGCAATTTCAGAACCTGGTGAAACATATCCAATGGCGCAACTCGTGCTCCTCACAATCGGCATTTTTCTCACAATACTTGCTATCCCAGCCTGTGCCGATGCCGGACAAGTGCCTTCACTCTGCAAGAATGAATATCCCAGCGACAGGAATATCGAATGGGAATGCCACCGCGTGCGCAAGGGAGAATCACCTGAGTCCCTGTTCGGACCGAGATGGCGGGATGTGCTCCGCTACAACAGGATCGACAGACGTCATGTGTACCCGTGGGCGCGCCTGAAAGTCCCCAAACGACTGGAGGATGTCGAGTATTTTTCCCCTGTGCCCGATTTCTATCCGGAAGCGCAGAATGAAGAAAAGTTCATCCTGGTAGATTTGACCGAACAGTTCCTGGGCGCCTATGAATTCGGACGACTGGTCTTTTCGGCGCCCATCGCATCCGGGGAAGAAGGCAACAGCACACCCGCCGGTGAATTCAGAATAACTGCATTCGACCGGCGCCACCAATCTTCGCTCTACTTTATCGAAAAGACCCGCATCAACTACCCCATGAACTATGCCCTCCGTTTTTTAGTAAACAAAAAGGGAATCTCGTTCTGGATTCACGGCCGCGACCTGCCCGGCTATCCGGCATCACACGGCTGTATCGGTCTGTACGATGAACCGATGCAGAAAGAATTCTACGAATACCCGCGCGACCCGCTGCTGGAAGACGCCAGAATTCTCTACGAATGGGTCATCTCACCGCTGCCTGACCCGGGCGGGTTCCAGATCCTGAAAAACGGGCCCAGAATCAAGATTATCGGTCATGCCCCGAACTGATCTATTCTTTTGCCTGCCTGATACCATATGCTTCGCTTTCCGGACACTCGCGCCGGCGGATATGCGCTGACGCCTGCCTATCCGTGATGCACCTGCTCGGGTTTTCGGCAACCGGTGATTTCCGCTTCCTTTCCAATATTCTTCGATTTTCCACAGAGCCTTGAATTTCAGGCAACGGGAGGCGCCACCTCCCGCTTTTCCCAATTGGCACGAAAAATGATGTCAAGAGGCAACGGTTGCACACGTCCCGTTTCGGCGGCGGGCAGAAGACATGTCCGTTCCCGCCGGATAACTAACCCATACGCGGAGGTATCGCCATGGAAGAGCGAATCGACACGGAGATAACAGTGCCTCTCATGGAGGCAGCGGAAGAACTTGGAACAACCCACCTGAGAATTCTCATGCTGATCAAGGAGGGAGTCTTGAAAGGGAGCCAGGAGGGAGACGAATGGTTTGTGACCAGGGAATCACTGGACTGTTTCCGCAAACATGGAGGCGATGTCCGGGCGCAAACCACCTGCCGGAAACATTGCGGAGGGGGGTCTTGCGGCGGTCACCAATGACAGGGAGAAACACTCCCCCGAATTCACACCGCTGCAAATTTTCAGCCCGGTATATCAAAGGGATAAGTAACCGTGAAAGTGGTTCCGTCATCGGCATTGGAAGCAAACGCCACGCGCCCCTTGAGATAACGCTCGGTGAGGATTTTAACGCTGTAGGTGCCAACCCCCCGCCCCGGTTCCTTGGTCGAGAAGGAGCGATGGAAAATCTGCAGTTGTGTCTCACGCGGTATAACCCCACTGTTGTTGCACCAGAAGGAAATCTCCTTCCCTTTTACAGAACAGCCGAGCGTCACCGTACCACCGACGGGAGACGCCTCCAGGGCATTCTTCAACAGATTGCCGATGACCCTTGCGAGGAGCCGCTCGTCGCTGGTGAAGATCGTCTCGCTCACCCCCGGTGCAATAAGTATCTCGCGCTCGCGCCCGAAGGGTGTGTTGCGATAGGTGAGCGCCACCATCTCCAGGAACTGTCGCGAGTGGAGAGGTGTAGGATTGACCACGAGCTCGTTGTTTTCCGCCGCCAGAAGTTCGCGCTGGCTCCGGATCTCCTCCACCAGCACACGCGCCGACTCCATGAGATTGTCCTTGGCCTCATCGAGAGTGAGTATCCCGTCGACGAGGAGTTCCGCAAGCCCGCTGATCGCGCCGGCCGTATTGAGAATGTCGTGAAAGAATATCCGTTCGAGAACCTTGCGCCGCTTCTCGTCGCTGATGTCCACCGCCACGACCAGGGCCAACGCCTGCCCCTGCCAGCGGAATGGTGTTCCCCAAACCTTCAGGTCCAGCGCATCGGGGCCGTGCGGGGTTTCCCGCAGCACCCGGCATTCATAGCAGGCGCGGTCTCCGGCCAATCCGGCAAGGATTGCCTCCACCGCCCCGCAGGTTCGACAGGCTTCCCCGGTCCCACAGCCCGCGGGAGCTGAAAGCGCGTGCCGGCATGACAGGAGTTCGCCGGGGCGGGCCCCGATGAAGGCGTCGCACCCCTGCGATGCGGCAAAATGGGCCAGTGACCGATTGCCCAAAAGAATCTGGCGGGTCGGCCCAACGACCATGACGAACTCGGGCATGGCATCCAAAAGGTTGCACAAGCCTTCGTCTCCGGCAAGGAGCGCATGCTGGCGATCAAGCTCCTCCGCTGTCGAACGTTCCGGCGAAGCGAAGTAGGTGGCAAGAGAAGAGTATGCCATTTGTGGGACCCCCGATCTCAGGATTACATTAACAATCTTTCGGCATTTTAGCCGGAAATGGTCCGTAATCGCAAAGGGAAAATATATCCGTCCCCGATATCCACACCAGCTTGCATCCATGCAAAAGTTAGCTACAGTTTCAGCATGAACAGTATTTCTAAGATTACAGGAACGATTCTGGTTTTCGCAGCAGTTCTGTTCCTCACTTTCTCACCGATCGCCGGGGCGGAGCAGTGCCCGCCGACGAAGCCCGACTCCATGGGACCGTTCTACAAGCCGAATGCGCCGGAAAGGTCCAAGATCGGCTCCGGTTATATTCTGGCCGGTGTCGTACGCTCTTCAGTCGATTGCCGCCCGTTGCCGAACGCACGGATCGAGGTGTGGCAGGCCGGACCGGACGGAGAGTACGACGACGCACACCGGGCAACTCTTTTCTCCGACGCAAAGGGGCAGTACCGGCTCGAAACTGACTATCCCCCCCGCTACTCCTTCTGGCGGCCTTCCCACATCCACATCCTCGTGGAGGCCTCGGGCTTCCGGAGACTCATCACCCAGTACTACCCGAAAAAGGGAGAGAAGGAAGGAAGCTTCGACCTGGTGCTTGTTCCGGCGAAGTAGCGGGAAAGCAACGGCCGGCCGGTGAATCCACCGACTGTCCGTTTCCCTCACTTGTCTATTGCGCTATACTGATGGTAGGTACACTAAACTGAGAGGAGGCACTAAAATGGCACGCAAAGACACCAATACCATGACAAATGCCCTCAAAATAGTCGGAGGGGGCATTGTAGGCGCCGGGCTGGCTCTTTTGCTCGCACCCCGCACCGGCAAGGAAACCCGTAAGGAAATAGTCAGTTTTACAAAAAATATGGGTAGCAGGACCGACAAGGCCGTACGTGAGTTCGGCCACGACATTAACCATTTCGCGGACTCGGTGGGCAAAAAGGCCGCCCGCATCCTGCACAATGGGCGAGAGATGAGTTGGGATGCAAAAAAGGAAATGCTGACGGCCATTGAAAAGGGACGGAAACGGTTGGAAAAACAGAGACACAGACTGGCACGGATGATCGGCTGAAGCCGGGATCAATTCTACCTGAAGAAACTCATAATCAGGAGCGCAGGGAAAAAGCACGGGGGCCAGAAATGCTAACCCGACCAGTGCATACAAGTCGGGACATTACTTATCATGGATGACCCGATTTGATCCCCTAAGGCTGGCTTATCGAAAACTCGTCTAAAACCGTCTGGATAGGGATGGCGAAACCGATGCCCTGGGTGCCGCGGATGATCATGGTGTTGACCCCGTGCACCAAGCCGCGCTCGTCTATCAAGGGGCCGCCGCTATTGCCGGGATTGATCGGCGCATCGGTCTGCAGCAAGACCTCCCTGGTAGCTTCATTCTGTCGGTAGCCGGAAAA
This sequence comes from Geobacteraceae bacterium, assembly GCA_035281865.1. Taxonomy (GTDB): domain Bacteria; phylum Desulfobacterota; class Desulfuromonadia; order Geobacterales; family Geobacteraceae; genus CAIWTU01. The sequence continues at coordinate 4,395 of DATEVI010000112.1, forward strand.
GATGCCGGAAGTAACGGTGTTGCGCAGCCCCACCGGGTTGCCGATCGTGTACACCCTGTCACCCTGGTGGAGAGAGCTATTCTTGGGGGCGGGTCTCAGCACAGTCGCCTTGGCCGAATAAACTGTCAGCAAGGCCAGGTCCCGGCTGGGGCTGGCTTTGATCGACTGGGCGGAAAACGCGCTGCCGTCGGCCAGAAAAATCTTGACGTCGGTATGCGATCCCGATTGTTCCATGGATCTAAGCCTGGTTTCGGCCTCCTCCTGAACGGGAAGGATCTTGGCCAGATACTTTTCCCGTTCCTGAACGATGATGAGAAGCTGTTTGCGGCTCGGCCCTTCCTCCATCCTGTTCAACTGGCGGCTCAACTCGTCAATCTTTTCCTTCTCCAGGTCGATCAGTTTCCTTCCGGTTTCGACCTTGTGCCGGATCTCGTTCGCCTGGCTACGGTCGGGGGCGACCACATGCTTGTTTGTGACAATAGTGGAATCGGTGATGAAAAAGCCGGAGCCCTTCCCCCATGGGGTTTCGATGGCCACGGTCCCGTTCCTCGCCTGTTCGATGGGAGTACCGGAAATAACCGCCGGTTCACCATTGACCTCTTGCCGACCAGACCCTGCTCCCTCAAACGGCGAGGACGTTTTTTCCTCGGCAGCTGACCCGGAAAGGCCAGGGTACTGAGTGTTCTCCGCTTGCGGCTTACTCCTGTCTGAGGCAAAATAGTAGGTAAGCACGGCGGTCGCCGTTACCAAAACAATGACCGAAGCAATCCGTGACAGGGCGGCGGTACTTTTCGGCTTGCGACAGTCCGTCGCATCCGCCTGTTGTCTCCTGCGTTCCTGTACCATTTCGAACTTACTGAAGATCAGGCCGCATGCCTCGCACTCCACCTGATTGCTCTGCTCATGGGAACATTTCGGACAACGAATCATGGTCACAACCCCTCTCTGTTGAAAATCACGTTAATCTATCTGTCGTCAATCCAAGCGATGGTGGCGAGCTATCCAACCAAAATTTTCCTTTTTCAAGGGGTGACTCTTTTTCAAATAATTTGTTCTTTGTTATCAAATGCGCTGTGCTGTACTTATTGGAAATATTGTCGGAAATATACGCATTCTTTGGAAGCCTGTAAATTAAAATTTCCAATGAACGAAAATGTGATGATCAAGCTTTAGACTTGTATTTTCCAATCTTCTATCCCCCCAAATCCCGCAGACGATCAAAAAAAACGCCCGATCAGCGTTCAGCTGACACGGACGGTCTTTCAAGTGAAGCAACAACATTCTTCAGGGGTCAAACAGCAAATTACCGCTCCTTCATCGCCTCAAAAAAGGCGCTGTGCCCCTGAAGGATCCGTTCGGCCTCAAGTGGATTGGGCGCCAAATCCCAAACGTCGCGTTCGAACGTGCCCCCCAGAAGAATCCCGTCATCTCGCGGAATCATGTACAAAGCTTCTCCATCGATTCCGAGGATGTACTTGACCTTCGGCTGCGGCAACAGGATCGTCATCTGGCCCTTAGCCGGTATGAGCTCCTTGTCGCCAAAGAGGTCGCGCGAGCCGAGGCCGGTGCAATTGATGACCGTCGGCTCGGCCAACTCGAGAATCTGCTGCAAGTTCCGGAACTCGCGTACGACTATGTGTCCTCCCGCCGTTCGAAAGTCGCGCTCGATCGCCCGCATGTATGTTGGCGTCTGGATCTGCATCGTTCCTGATCGACGGGCATAGCGTCGGGGAAAGGGATGCTGGCCCGGGCCGAAGTCGGCGACTCGGGGAAAAAGTTCGGGCAGATCGTCAAGGAAACGCGGCACTTCAACGTTCTCGTCAGCAGTGAAATAGCTGTCGACCCACCGAACGCCATATTCTGATCCGACCATGCTCCGAAAATGCCTGTGGGCGTGCCGCGCCGCTGCCTGGAATTGTTTATTGAAGGAAGGAGTCAGGGAATCCTCATCGCATACGAAGTACGGTGACCATAGGCCACCCGCAATGTTCGAGGTGGTGTTCGGCGGTAAATCCCGGGCATAGATGGTGACTCGAAAGCCATGCCTTTGCAGCAGAATGCCGGTTGAGATGCCAACGGCCCCGCATCCCAGTACGGCGCACTCTCGCGAGTCGGCCTTCAGAGCCTCTTCGATCGCGAGCTGCGAAGTTCCCCACGAGAGCCCCAGACCGAAGCCACCGTGGCCGTAGTTGTGAATGACGAGTTTTCCGTTCATCACCTCCGGACGAACGACGAAACCACCGGGCCGGTAGGGACGAAGTCCGACGAGCTCTCCAATAACGCGATAAGCGGAGACCTGGACGGGGGGAAGTCGAAATGGTGCTTCGGACTGACGGCACGGCGGGTTTGTCAGGTTATTGTTCATGCTTTTTCTTATCATCATCGGGGAAAGGAAGTACTCCTGATCCTGGGAGAGGCCTGATGGCACCTTGAGGATATTTTTTGAGTTGGAGGTGGTTGGCAAGTGATTGCATACGCCAGAGGATATCTGGATGCGTCGAAAGGAAATCCGGCCTTTT
>DATEVI010000113.1:0-4227 GCA_035281865.1 Geobacteraceae bacterium
AGACCATCTATGACGCAGCTGTGGGGCTGAAGAAAATCATGCCGCCCGAAATGCCGCTGTGGCTTCACACGCACGACACGGCGAGCATTGCCGTTGCGTGCTACATGGCCGGAATCGAGGCGGGCGTCGACGGGATAGACCTGTCGGTTCGTCCCATGGCGAGCGGGACGGTCCAGCCGGACGTTCGCTCGATGGCCCATGCCTTGAAGGGAACGGGCTATTCGCTTGATGTCGACGAAACGAAAATGACGGTCATCGAGGAAATCCTGGATAACGGATTAAAGGACTATGAATTCAATCCGGCAACCACGACTGCGGACGCTCGCGTTGTGGGATTTCCCATGCCGGGAGGTGCGATCGGCCCGAATGTCCATATGATGGTAAAGGCGGGAATCCTCCACAAGTACGGCGAGGTTCTCGGTGAATTTCCCGTGGTGGTCAAAGCCGCGGGCGCCTGGACCAGCGTCACGCCCGGAAGCCAGCAGTACTGGCTGCAGGCATTCAACAATGTCATGTTCGGACGATGGAAGAAGATCGATCCAGGGTACGGACGAGCGGTCCTGGGCTATTTCGGCAAAACTCCGCTCCCCCCGGATCCGGAAGTCGTGAAGATCGCTGCTGCCGAGCTGAAGCTGTCCGTGTTTGAAGGCGATCCATTAGAGGCCGCCCCCAAGAATATCGCTCCTGCGCGACGCGCTCTCGAGGAACGAAAACTCCCCGTGACGGATCGGAATATCTTCCTGGTGCTGGCTTCGATGGTTCCCGAAAAGAATATGGAAACGAACGAAGGGATCAAATTCCTGGCGGGAAACTTCAAAATCGATATCCCTCTCAGGAAGAAAGAAGAGAAGAAACCGCCTCAGGCGGTTGTTCAAGCTTCTGCTCCCGCGACGGCCGCTCCTGCACTCACCGGACCCGTGACGACAAAATGTACGGTCGACGAGCATGGCACTCTGAGGACTTTTCTGGTCACCGTTGAGCCTGTGGCAGTTTCCGGCAAAGCTGTTGCATCCGCACCACCGCTTCCCGCAGCTGAACGTGTGCCTGCACCTGTTCCGGCAAGAGGTGACGGCGTTGCGGTCTATTCTCCTTTTGACGGGCTCGTTGCCATAGCCGATATCATGGTAAAGGTCGGTGACACGGTGCGGGCCAGACAGGTTGTTGCCGCCGTCGAAGCCATGAAGGCCAAGCACGATATCAAAGCTCCCTGCGATGGTGTGGTTACTTCGATCCGCGGAAGAGTCGGCGATGAAATCGACGCGACAACGGAAATCCTGACCATCTCATCAAGGAGCTGACCATGGATCAACTACTTCGGCTCCTCGAACAGTCCGGATTTGCGCACTTGAGCTTGGGCAACTTGATCATGTATGCGATCTCAGGCACGTTGGTCTTTCTGGCCATCAAAAAGGGATATGAGCCGCTTCTGCTGATCCCCATTGCCTTCGGCATGGCTGTGGCGAATTTTCCGTTGGCAGAGATGGGCTCGTACAGCAACGGGATCATCGCAATGGTTTACAACACCGGGGTCAAAACGGAGTTTCTTCCGCCGGTTGTTTTCCTGGGAGTCGGTGTTCTGACAGATTTTCGGCCCCTCCTGTCGAGACCACTCACGTTTCTGCTGGGGGCAGCGGCTCAGTTCGGAGTCTTCGTGGCCGCGATGGGCGCCACGTACCTGCTCGGTTTCACGCCCAAGGAAGCAGCGAGTATCGGCATCATCGGCGGTGCAGATGGCCCCACGGCCATCTTCCTCACAACCCAGCTGGCACCTCATCTGTTGGGCCCCGTTGCCCTGTCGGCATACAGCTACATGTCTCTCGTTCCCATCATCCAGCCCCCCGTCATACGGCTGCTGACCACGAAAAAGGAACGGGCCATTGACATGCGGCAGGCGAAACCTGTTTCAAAGACTGCGGTCATCCTCTTCCCCCTGTGCACGGGAGCTCTCGCGTCATTCGTCGTCCCCCTGGCCGCTCCACTGATCGGGATGCTGATGTTCGGCAATCTGATCAGGGAGTGCGGCGTGACCGAGCGACTGCGGAAAACCGCGGGCGGCGCGCTGATCGACATCGTGACGATTTTCCTCGGGATCGCCGTGGGAGCCACCATGGAGAGCCAGAACTTCCTGAATATCCAGACGCTCCTCATCCTCGGTCTCGGGGCGGTCGCATTCGCATTCAGCACTGCAGGGGGCGTGATTTTCGCGAAGATCATGAATCTCTTGCTTCCGGCCGATCGGAAGATAAATCCCTGCATTGGAGCCGCCGGTGTTTCGGCCGTGCCGATGGCAGCCCGGGTCGTGCAAAAGTTCGTTTCGGAGGAAACCGACGGAAAGGTGAATCCGCTCATGGCAGCGATGGGGCCCAACGTTGCGGGGGTTGTGGGCACGGCGGTCGTTGCGGGTGTGTTGCTTGCGTTGCTTCGGTAGCCAGGGCCTGAATATCACCTGCAGCAGCCAGAAAAAAAAGGCGGGCTTTCGCAGAGCTCAATCTTCAATCTGCAATTCACCATCTGCAGTGTTCCGTAGCCGGGGCTGAATCCATCTTCTACCGCTTTCCCTTCTGGCTACGCGTCCATTCGATTGTTCTTTCCGCCAGGTGCGGCAAGGTCTTCATCAAGCGCCCGCCCAGATTTCCACCAAGGGAATCCATGGCAATCCCCTGCAGGAATGAAGCAACCGTGAGGCGCTTTCTGAACAAACGCGTCCATTCGCGGGTGTACAATATTTCCGTCTGCAGTCTGTCAAGTGAATCTTGTTTTGCTCTTTTCAAGACATGCGCGATCAACTGCCCGCTTTCGATCGCCATCCCGATCCCATCGCCCGCAAGGGGTGCAATGACTGCTGCGGCATCGCCGATCATGTAGACTCCGTTCTCCACGAGATTTCTTTTTCCGAAGAAGATGTTTCCCGCACCGTACGGCGAAAACGCCGGCAGCGCAGAAAGAAGGTCGACCTGAAACAATGCACGGAACTTCCTGTTCTTCTGCAAAAGAATCCCCAGCGCCTCCTTCGGATGAAAAGCGTGTTTCGCACTATCCGCCAGGAAACACACCGTCGCCTCATTCTCATTCACCCGATTGACCCCGCAATACACGCCATTTCCTACAAAGAGCTGAATAGCGCCGTCGGGGGATTCGGCAAACACGCTCCTTGGAACATGATACTTCACTCCGCTCATGCCGGAACGATAGGACGCAAAACTTCGCTTCAGGGACTTGTCCAGCGGACTTTGCTTTCCATAGGCCGCGATCACGGTCCCTGCCGAAAGGGAGAGCTGGTCCTGCCTCGTCTTGCACCGGACCTCATAGCCATTCTGAATGCGATTGATGGAAATGACATCGGCAGGCTGAATGATTGTCACCCCGCGCGCCACCGCCCCCTGCAGGAGCATTTTGTCCAGGAGAGATCGCTTGAGGGACCAGGCCTCAAAGCCGAACGGTTGGACGACCCGGACACCGTTTTCAGGAATGAATGCGAACGAGGTTATTTTGTTTGGACGGAGGGAGATGAACTCATCGTAGAGGCCGAACCGCCTTATTGCGCCGATCACTTCGTGGGACAGGAATTCGCCGCACATCACCTCACGCGGAAACTGCTTTCGTTCCACGATGGCAACGGTCATTCCACCGCCGGTCAGTCCGATCGCGGCGCTGGAACCTGACGGCCCTCCGCCGATGACGATGACATCAAAGCGCGTAGAAATGGCTGCTCCCTAATTCCAAATGACGATGAGCCACCGAAAGGCCCACCTGCGTTGTAAAGAATACCGTGTGACGCCGCAATCCGCCAGAAGTGCCTGCAACTCGTTTCGTGAAAACCCCCTGCGGACGGAAAGCGGCCCGTCGTGTTTCACCATATCGCTCTTCGAAAAAAGAGCCGTGAGGACTTTGATCCCGGCGTAGGCGAAAACCGATCTTCGCAGGTCGTTGATGATGATTCCGCGGCGGGAGATCCGCAGGCATGATGAGAGCATTTGCCGAATCTCCTCTTCGCGAAAATGATGCAGAAACAGCGAGGCGTGGACAACGTCAAACGACCGCTCCCGGAACGAGAGGTGCAATGCATCTCCGCAAATCACGGAATATCTCCCGCTTCGGCTCAGGTAGCGGCAGACACGCGGGTTACGGTCGAGCACGGTGATATCGAGCGGCCGGGCCGAATCATCAAATACGTCCGCTCCTCCGGTGCCGACATCCAGGACGCTCATGGGGTGATGCGGGCCCAGT
>DATEVI010000114.1:0-4604 GCA_035281865.1 Geobacteraceae bacterium
TCTGGAAAGCCAGTCGCCGAAGCCGGATCCAGCGGATTTCTCCGAAAAGGGCCAGACCACTATCCCGGCATATCTCCCTTCTAGAATCATGTCTGGAAAGGGAAGACTCATGTCGCGCAACTCGACGGAGTATCCCAGATAATTCAGAGGCATTGAGGCAAAGCGAAGGATCTTGGTATAGGCTGGATCACTCCCCTCTCTTCTGTCATAAAGCGCCAGAATCTTGCGGGGCACCACCTCAACCGAACCGACCCCCAGGCTCGACAGGTCCTTGTCAGTGACCCAGGGAATGAAACCGAGCCGACGGATCTTCTCCGCCGTCTCCCTGGCCTGCTTACGCATGCCCGGACGGGCGTAATCTATTGCAATGACCGGTATCCCCATGTTCCTGACATGGTTCAGCCTGCCCAGCAGCCAGTTCCGGTCATCGGCCCCCACTTCATGATACCCCTTGGTGGGGCTGTAACCGCTGAAGATGGATTCGGCCGCCACGGCGAAAACTTCGGAGCGCAGCCCGTCAATCACCTCAAAGCCCCTGTTCAGTACCAGACGCGCCTCCGGGAACCTCTTTTTTATATCCCTGACGAGCGTCGTTATTCCCGCCTCCATGGCGGGAAATCTGTCCGACTTCACGGCCAGTTGATACGAATCCATGGTATCGAAGAAAAAACCCCTGTAACCCGCGTTCCAGAGAGTAGCGATTACCTCGTCGACGAAAAAACGCCGCCAGGCGGGATTCGAGGGATCCATAACCATGCTTCCCCAGTCGCTGTTTTTACCGATAACCCAGCTTTTCCGCAGCTTCTTCGCGTACCCCCTGTCGGGGTGGGTTTCTCCCAGGCTGACGTAGGCGAAGAGTTCGCTCTTTTCCTTTCCGTATGACAAGGGGGAAATGCCGCCGTCGGGGTCAACGACGACGATGTCGAAGGCTTTCAATTCATTGACGGGAGGGTTCGAGGCATAATAGAAGGCAACCGACGGTTCGGCGGAGTGGGATTTCCCGGCCGTCATGATGCCGAAGAAAACCAGCAGTCCCAAAAATTTCCCCATTGTCAAAAACATGACCATTCCCCCATTCAAATGATTCCATATTATAAATACATCGGTAAAACCGTTAAAATGTTTAGCGGTATTCCATGAGAAAACCCCGGAAAATAACCGATCATTTTCACCAACTTAACAAGTCTTGAGACAGTCCCCGCGCAGATGGTATTTTAACCGTAAAACATATTTTAAAGAGACGCGATTATACCTGAATGATATTTATATGCAAATATTATGCGCACAATAATTTCTTAGAAATAATTTGCAAACTAAATTTAATTTATTTCAAATCACCGGCCTGCCAGTCAAACCTTGTCACCCGAAGGGTAATATGGTAGAAAAATGAACAATTTGAATGCAAGGAGCGTCGACTATGGCCATATCAGCAAAGATCGCCGGTTTCATTGAAAAAGCTTCATGGATCAGGAAGATGTTCGAGGAGGGTGAACGGTTACGCAAGATTCACGGAGCGGACAAAGTCTATGACTTCACTCTGGGCAACCCGAACGTGGAACCGCCGGAGGAATTTTTGAAAGCATTCCGCGAACTGGCCGAACATCCGGTTCCCGGCATGCATCGATACATGAGCAACGCCGGGTACGAAGAGACCAGAAAGGCAGTGGCAGACGTTCTTGCCGAAAATTCGGGGCTTCCGGTTTCCGCCCGACAGGTGGTCATGACCTGCGGCGCAGGCGGAGCGCTCAACGTTGCGTTGAAAACCATTCTCAATCCGGGCGAGGAAGTGATCATTCTTACCCCGTTTTTTGTCGAATATAAATTCTATATCGACAATCACGGAGGAATCGCGAGGGAGGTCTGGACCGACCGGGAAACCTTCCAGATCGACCCGGATGCAATTGAAGAGGCAATTAACAAAAAGACCCGAGCAATAATCATCTGTTCGCCCAACAATCCCACCGGAGTCATTTATCCCCCGGAGAGGCTGCAGGCACTTGGAGAAGTGTTGAGGCGCAAGGAGAAAGAGTTGGGAAGACAAATTTTTGTCATCTCCGACGAACCCTATGCCCGGATATCCTATGACGGCAAGCATGTGCCAAGCATTTTCCGCTACGTGAAGAACTCCATTATCGTCACCTCCCACAGCAAGGACCTTGCCCTTCCCGGGGAGAGGATCGGCTATCTGGCCGCGAACCCTGAAATGAGCGAAGTCGAGCGTTTCATGGGTGGGGCGATTTTTTGTAATCGCATCCTCGGCTTTGTCAACGCCCCGGCGCTCATGCAGCGGCTGGTGACCGGATTGCAGCACGCATCGGTGGATATAGATGAATATCGGGAAAAAAGAGACCTGTTCTACGACAATCTGACGAAGATGGGATTCCGCATGGTCAAACCCGATGGCGCCTTCTACATGTTTCCCGAATCACCGCTTCCGGACGACATAGAGTTCATCAGAATCGCCCAGAAACACCACATCCTTCTGGTCCCGGGCGCCGGTTTCGGCGCTCCCGGTTACTTCCGGATAGCGTATTGCGTCGATAAGAGAATGATCGAGAGAAGTCTCACCGCCTGGCGAAAACTGGCGAAAGAGGTGGGACTGTAATAAGGCGGGGAGAGCCGGGACGCAGCAGGGTCTTGCAAAGTTTTAAACTAATGAGGTAAACTTCTCTGAAAATATCAAATACGATCCTTTACCATTGCGGACCATGCCCGGATACGAAAAGAAACAGAAACCCTTGCCCTCCAACAGAGACAGATTACTTTCACAGCTGGAATCGGATATCGGTTACAGCTTTACGAACCGCCCGCTCCTCTCCGAGGCGCTCACCCACCCCTCGTATGTTCCCACATCCAGCGGACAGGGGACTCGTGACAACCAACGGCTGGAATTTTTCGGTAACGCGCTGCTCGGTTTTATCGTCAGCGACAGGCTTATCAAACTTTACCCGGAAAGCAGCGAAGGGAGCCTTACCCGCATGAGGGAGTCGCTCGTCGACAGGCGGACACTCGCGGACCTCGCCGAAGGGATTCGTCTCGACAGGCTTCTCCGGAATCACGGTAAGGAAAAGGGTCGGGGGCGCACAAAGAAATCCGTTCTGGCCGATGCATTCGAGGCGCTCGTGGCTGCCGTATACCTTGACGGGGGTATCGACGGCGCGGGACGGCTCGTGGACAGGCTATTCGGTCCGTTGCTGTCGAAAGAGAGGATGTGCGGAGATGTCAGGGATTACAAGACGAAGCTCCAGGAACTCTCCCATTCCATGCGTTGCAAGCCGCCTCTATACCTGCTGCACGATGTTGCCGGCCCGGAAGGTGACCTTCTTTTTACCGTGTGGGTTATGGTTGGCGACGAATGTTTCGGCAAGGGAGCCGGGAAGACCAGAAAGGAAGCGGAACAGATAGCTGCACGTGAAGGACTCCTGCTGCTGGAGGAAGAGCGGACCCGGAGGATGGAGGCCGGAAGAAAGAATCAATAACCCGGCACAGGCTAGCCGCTAGCTGCTTGCGGCTAGCCCGTGCCCACCTTTACTGCATACACCGGAACAGGCCCATGCACCAGAAGCAATCGCCGCATGGGACGGTGTTGGTGAAGCAGTCCTGCTCGAACTCCTCCGCATAGATATATTCACAGGGGACCAGGTTGCAGTTGGAGCAGAACGGGTATTCATGGAGCAGCACGTCCTGCCGAAATGTTCTGAACTCCTCACCGTTCCAGATTTCTCTGATGCCGGTTTCGCCCAGGTTTCCGAACGGCCTGGGAACAACATGCTTTTTCCGTCCCGAAAAGTAGCAATTGAACCGGTGCCAGAGAAAATAGCAGTTGTGCACCCCGCCGTCCCAGGAGATGAACGCGGCGCCTTTGTCTACGAAATCGCACTTCCGATCGCTTTTCGGCATCGCTTCGGGAAGATTCAGGTCAAGGCCCGTTTCCCGCGCCACGGATTCCGCCTCATCAAAAATCCCCTTCAACCCGGCATTCCAATCCTCGTCCCTGTCGAGCAGATTTCGCATATGAAAGAACAGCTCCCGTGAACGGGCGTCGGCCTGGATTTCGGTCACGAAATCAACGACCCGCTGCTCTTCCGGGGAGCGCAGAAAGTTCCATCTGGTCTTATAGTAGACATTGAAATCGATGTCCTCTCTCTCGGCCCTCTCCCGCCACGGACGGAAGAACTCGACGGCCTCGTCGGTATTGGCATCATAGGCGATCCGGGACACATGATCCTGGTCGTAGGGAAGCAGATGGGTGACTATGGCAAAGGAAGCCCCCTTCGCAGCCGCCCAGCGGAGAGCCGCGGGCAATTCATGGGCGTTGTCGCGCATCAGCACGAATTCAATCCCCACCTTCAGATCCGAGTTATGGCGATTCTTTGCCGCCATCAAAGCCGAAAGGGCATTTTCCAGGTCACGCACCTCTCCCCCTTCCCTGATGGCCCTGAAGGTTTCAGGGCAGACGGAATCCATGGAGAGGCATATACGGTCAAGGCCGGCCCGTACCAGGGAATCGGCACGATCCTGATCAACCAGCAGGCCGTTGCTCTGGAAACCGACCCAGCTGTCTGCCGGCATAAGTTCCTTTCCCCGTCGGATGAAGTCTTCCA
>DATEVI010000115.1:0-2116 GCA_035281865.1 Geobacteraceae bacterium
GATCTCAATGATTTGTCCGGCACTGTTAAACTGGAAACTCATGCTGCTGACGCCGATCAATTGCGGCCGGAATTCCAGGAGAAGTCTTTCCAGCCTGGGTCCGATATTCCGCCGGACCAGGACCAGATCGGCTATCCGGACGTCATGGTCGCGCAGATTCGCGGCGATCGAGCAGAGGCCGAGGTTTGGGACCTTGATTACCCGGGAAAAGTTGTTTGCCGCATCGGGCATGGCCAGGAGGAGTATCTTCATGGGGTGTCCCGAATTCGGTTGCTCCTTTCAAGAGTCGAAACGGCGGTCTGCTTTTACCACTGCAGTATAAGGGCATTGTCCGAGTCCAATTCAACCCGGCTGCCGAAGCTTTTACCTTCCCTGTTCAGGGTTTCCCAGAGCCATTCGGCGTCCGGGCGAGATGCGCGGTTCACCCTGAACTTCTTCATCTGTGTCGGTATCATACGCAACCCGACGAGACTGCCGGTCGACGGGTTCATGCGGACAAAGTACATCAAGCTCAAGTCACCCCTTAATGGTTCATATCCACCGATTCCTTCATAGTCGTTGATGAAATCGCCGCATCCGTAGATGATCGGCTTGTCGAGATATACCTCGATCCCCTTGACGTGGTGGGAGGAATGTCCATGAATGATGTCGACGCCGGCTCCCTCGATCAGCCGGTGGGCAAAAACAATCTGCTCCCCGGGAACCCTGTATCCCCAGTTGTCACCCCAGTGTATCGAAGCAACTGCAATATCTCCCGCCTTCTTCACGGCGCTTACTTTGTCGGCGATGCCGCGCACCGTTTTGTCCGACAGGTCGGGCAGAAGATTAACTCCCGCCCGGTTCGCGGAAGCGGCCCAGTCCGAAGGGATGCCGCTCGATTCGTGACCGAAAGAGAAAACCAGTATCCGCGCTTTCCCGTCAATATCCACCACAGCAGGAGCTTCGGCATCTTTCAGGTTTTTGCCTGCTCCTGCGCTCCTGATATGCGCATTGTCCAGTGTCCGCAGCGTCTCGGCGAGCCCGTCGTATCCCCAATCCAGAACGTGGTTGTTGGCAAGCGTGCAGACATCTATCCCGGCCGTGGTGATGCAGGGAATATTGGCCGGATTCATCCGGTAATTGATTCCCTTTCCCCTCCAGTAATCGTCGCTCCTGGTAACACTGGTCTCCAGGTTGACTATCCTGGCGTCAGGCGCCGCCAGTTCCAACTCGCGGATGGCGTCTCCCCAAATGTAGGGGAAGCCGACCGGTCTCGGAATAAGCCCGTTCGTCTCCTCGGCCAGGTCCACGTACCTTCTGGCGTCTTTTGCGTACGGCTCATGAATCCGCGGATCGCCCGGGTGGGGCAGGATCTGGTCGATGCCCCTGCCGGTCATGACGTCTCCGCACAGGAAGAGGGTGACATCAGAGGAGGAATCTTTCCCTTTCATTTTTTCATATAGGTGATGATGGAGAACACTGCCCCCTGCGGGTCTCGGATAACGGAGAACCGCCCCACGTCCTTGATGTCCATGGGAGGTACCATGATCGTGCCACCGAGCTCTGTGGCCTTTTGCGCCGAGGCGTCCACGTCGTCGACCGTGATATAGACGCTCCAATGCGGTGGCGCTCCGGTGCACTGGGGGGGAAGCGTCATAATGCCGCCCACCATATTCTCACCGGCTGTCACGACCGTGTAAGGCATTTCCTCCGACGGAAAATCTTCAGTCGCCCATCCAAGGAGTCCACTATAAAATTTCTTCGCCCCTTCCACATCGGTAGTCTGCAGTTCCGACCAGCTGAACGCGCCATGCTGCTTATATACGTCGACCATGGTTTGCCTCCTTTTTTAGGGTCAGTGGAAAAACGTGCTGTCCCCTACCATGATAGCGTCTCTTTACGGCGAGTCAACAAGGGGCGGAATTGAGAGAAAGGATGATGCCGGGTATGTGAAAATGCGGAAAAAAGCTTTTGAGGGGGAAATGCGGGTTCTCGTAGTCGGTGAACAGAACATGAGTCTTCTCACCCGGACATGACATACTTACTCTTCTTCCGCTTGAGAAGAAGCACAATGAATCCCCCGAGAGCCGACAGCAGCACAATCAGGATTATCTTGCCGACGAATGGCATTGCCAGG
>DATEVI010000116.1:0-11374 GCA_035281865.1 Geobacteraceae bacterium
GCGATATTGAGCACATTGGGCCTTGAAGGCCTGCTCAGACCGGTTCAGGGCATGCTAAACAAAATTCTCGATTTCCTCCCGAATCTTTTCACCGCCATCCTGATAGGACTGATAGGCTGGCTGGTCGCCCGCTTCATGCAAAGAGTGGTGACTAACCTTCTCGAAGCACTGGGAGCGGACCGTCTGAGCGAAAGGGTGCATCTGGCTTCGGTGCTCGGCAAACAGAAACTGTCAGGTGTCCTGGGCCTCATAGTCTACATATTGATCCTGATTCCGATACTGGTTGCCGCCCTTCAGACACTGAAGCTGGATGCCGTCACCGAGCCCGCCAGCAGGATGTTGGAAATGATTCTCGCGGCTCTGCCCAATATTTTCGCAGCGGCTTTAATACTGGTTATCTCATACGTGATCGGCCGTGTAGTCGCGGGTCTCATATCCAATCTGCTTGAAGGAATCGGTTTCAACGGAATCCTTGCCCGGCTCGGCATCGGACGGGAAATTTCCGAAGGATCATGGACACCGTCTTCGGTAATGGGATACCTGGTGCTTGTCGGCATCATGCTCTTTGCGTTGATAGAGGCCGCGGACCAGCTCGGATTCACGATGCTGTCGGGAATCTTTTCCCAATTCACGGTTCTGGCCGGACATATATTCATGGGGCTGATAATTTTCGCCATCGGTCTTTTCCTGGCAAATCTGGTCTTCAATACGATTCTTGCGACGGCAACCGCGCAATCGCGAGTGCTTGCGGTTTCGGCGAAGATTGCCATACTTGTCCTTGCCGGCGCCATGGCCTTGAGGCACATGGGATTAGCCGATGAGATCATCAATCTGGCTTTCGGTCTGATACTTGGAGCTATCGCAATCGCGGTCGCAATTGCTTTCGGCATCGGTGGACGGGAAATCGCGGGCCGCGAACTGAACGAATGGATCAGTTCGATGAAATCCAAAAGCAACAAAAATCAGTAAAAATGATTGGGCATCCTCAGCTTTGCAGGTAACTTTACATTCTGAAAAAGACATTGCGCACGCTACTCCATCATGGAACGGTCCAAGGCCGGACGACTAAACAGCTCCGGCCTCACCGTTCTCTCCCCTCTCCCGCACTCTCAATCAGTATCCGGCAACATCATCGAAAAAGCGCTGAGCGCCTCCGGTTCATCACGCCTTGTGCCCGCCCCCGGATAATCACCGGTAAAGACCTGGCTGAAACCCCGTCAAACGTACCTCACCTTACAAAGGTATTTATTTTTTCGGTTTTTTCGTCCAGAATTAATGGCTGCCCTGATCCGCATTTTCCCCATATTTTCACGATATCGCGTTGAGGCGGCTTACTCAATATACGGCTTCAAGAACTTACAGAAGGAGAGAACTTTGACATTTCAAACACCGGACATTACGGAACGCGTCAAGGCCGGGCTGGAAGCATCTTTCTTCAGGACCTTGATCGAATACACGCGCGACCCGGTCTATGTCCTCGACCCCACGGACGGTTTCAGGATGGTCTATGTCAATGAGGCGACCTGTCAGCACTTCGGAATGGATCGCGAACAACTGCTGACTCTGCGCATTCCCGACTGGGACCCCGTATTCGAAATAGAAAATGTCGACGCAATGTGGAATGAGCTGAAAAAGGGGAAGCCGATGCGTTTCGAAAGTTTGCATCGGATCGCTTCGGGAGAACTGGTCCCCGTCGAAGTGACGGTCAACTACCTGGTGCACAAGGGCAGGGAATACAGCGCCGGATATTTCCACAACATCTCCGGACGCAAGGCGATGGAAGAGGCTCTGCGCAAGACCGAAGAAAGATACTCCCTGGCCGTCCAGGGGGCCAACGACGGCATATGGGACGTGGACCTTGCAACGGGAGAAGCCTATTTCTCGCCCCGCTGGAAAAGCATGCTGGGCTATGACGACGATGAAATTTCCAATAAGGCCGAAGAGTGGACGGATAGAATCCACCCTGACGACCGGCACATGGTTATGGACGCCCGGAGAGACTATCTGGAAGGCCGCGCACCCGCGTACGAGGTCGAATACCGGCTCCGCCACAAGGACGGCGGCTATCGCTGGGTTCTGTCCCGTGGCGCCTGCCTCCGCGACCCTCAGGGGAAGCCGTATCGCTTTTCAGGGTCGCACACCGACATCACCAAGCGGATGACCCTGGAACACGCCCTCAGGGAGTCCGAGAAAAAATACCGGGACCTTTTCGAGGAATCCAAGAATGCCATCTCCATTGTCGATGTCACGGGACTGATCACTGACATGAATCCCGCCGGCGCCGAGCTTCTCGGTTACACGAGGGAAGAACTTCTGTCCATGAGTTTTGCCCATGATTTCGGCATCCCGCCGGCTGTAAGTGAAGAACTCCTGAAAACGCTGACCAACAGCGGGTTTGTGAAAGATTTTGAGCTGGAACTGAAGAGAAAAGACGGCAAAAAGGTCGTGGTTCATTTCTCCGCAACGGTAACGCGGGACCTGTCGGGGGACATCACCGGCTACCGGGGCATAGCTCACGACATAACAGAGCACAAGAGGCTTGAGCGACAGCTCATTCAGGCACAGAAGATGGAATCCATCGGAATCCTTGCCGGGGGCGTGGCCCATGACTTCAACAACATTCTTACGGCAATCTCCGGATACGGAGAGACGATCCGGGACAACATCGCCGCGGACGACGAGTTGCTTCGGGACAGCGTCGAACAGGTGCTCCGGGCCGCGAATCGGGCTGCCGAGCTGACGAGAAGCCTGCTGGCTTTCAGCAGAAAACAGCTGATTCATCCGAAACGTGTGGAGATCGGCACCATTATTCGAAACACCAGCAACTTGATCAGGAGGTTAATCGGCGAAGATATCGAGCTCAGCACGAGTTTTTTCGACAGAAAGCTGCCGGTTATGGCGGATATCGGACAGATCGAACATGTGCTCATGAACCTTGCCGCAAATGCACGCGATGCAATGCCCCATGGAGGTTGGCTGCACATCTCGACACGGCAGGTAATCGTGAACGAGGGTTCGGAAGAGCGATACGATCTGGCGAAGCCTGGAAAATATGTCCGGATTTCCGTTACGGATACGGGGGTGGGCATAGACAGGAAATACCTGGGCAGGATCTTCGAGCCTTTCTTCACCACCAAGGAGGTGGGCAAGGGCACGGGTCTTGGACTGGCGATGGCTTACGGAGCCATAAAACAGCACGACGGGTCCATTCTGGTCAAGAGCAAGCCCGGCAACGGAACGACCTTCAGCATCTACCTGCCGGTGTTGGAAGGCGGTGATACAGTCAGGGAAAAACAACCAACGGCCGCTACACCAACGCCGGGCGGTACGGAAACGCTCCTCATCGCCGAGGACGAAGACATGGTCAGGACATTCATGGCAAAGGTCTTCGAGAGGGCAGGATACCGGGTGATAGCCGCGGGTGACGGAGAGGAGGCGATGGAGAAATTCAGGGAAAACATGGGGGACATTTCCCTCATCCTTTCCGACGTGATCATGCCGAAGAAGAACGGAAAGGAAATCCTGGAAGAAGTAGGGATGCTGAAACCCGGCATAAAGGTGATATTCATCAGCGGTTACACTGCAAACATCATGCAGGAAAAGGGCATACTCGAAAAGGACATGGACTTCATAACGAAGCCGTTTCTTAAAGACGATCTGTTGAGGAAGGTACGGGAGGTTCTGGATAAGGACTGAACAGGGACTTTTGACATTCCCGGAATCGCATTTAAACTGTATTTATGAAAGGAGGTGAATCAAATGGCCAAGGTAGCACGTGAAATGGTAGAAAAGACCGGGATCAATATGGACCAATTGCTGGAAATGCTGGTAAAAAATGCGGCTGCCGAACTCACGACTTTCTATTACTATACGATTCTGCGGGTAAACCTGATCGGGCTGGATGGCGAAGGGCTCAAGGAAATAGCCGAAACCGCCCGCATAGAAGACCGTAATCACTTCGAAGCTCTGGTGCCGCGCATTTATGAGCTTGGCGGGAAACTGCCGGACAACATGAACGATTTTCACGACATGTCGGCCTGTCCTCCGGCAAGGCTTCCGAAAGACCCCACCGACATGAAGGCAATGCTGACGGTACTCGTGGAAGCGGAACGCTGCGCGGTGCGCGGGTATACCGCAATCTGCAACCTTACGGCCGGAAAGGATCATCGAACCTACGATCTGGCACAGTCAATTCTGAATGAAGAAATTGAGCATGAATCGTGGTTTTCCGAATTCCTGGGTGAAGGACCCTCAGGCCACTACCTGCGTCGTGGCGACACCTCCCCCTTTGTCTCCAAGTTCCTCAGATAGGGAAAATCTCGCTCCTGACCATCAAATCTTGCCGGTGAAGAGGTTTTTCCCTGGTGAGAAAAGCAACATGCCGAAGACCGGAACCGCCAAACGGAGTTCCGGTCTTTTTTTGCTTTTCAACACATTTTCCTGAAGAAGGTATTCGAGCCACAAGTCACTAAACCTCGACGGCAAAATTCATTATTTCTTCTGAGTAACTTCAAGCTAACTGGCTGAAACAACATCAGTGGTGTGTTCCCTTCGACACCGCTCAGGGAACAAACGTGCGCTGAGCGGAGTCGAAGCGCATTTTGCGCGCTGTCACTGAAGTTCCTCGCCGACAAAGCGCCGACAAAGCGGCGTGGGTCGCTAATAAAAAAGAAAGGAGGCCTGAATATGGCGATATGGAAATGCAAAACATGCGGCTTTACGAAGGAAGGGCGCTGCAAGCCGCAGAAATGCCCGCAGTGCCAGGAAAAAGGGGGATTTGAAAAGGAAGAATAAGGATTCCCATATGTATTGCCAATTGGGATTGCCTCTACTTTGTCATAATTGAAAAACGTCTAATTCGTCCCATAGGGACGGCCGATGGTAGCCGGGGGATTTATCCCCCGGCGCTGGAATTGCGCCATTCCCACCGTCACGTATGTGACGGTTCGATACGATACACCATAAACCCCGGAGATGAATCACCGGGCTACCTTCATTCTGTGCCTTCGGGACGAAATCTCACAAAGTAGGATTAAAGTAACTTCTTGGATTGCCGATAAGAATACTAATGCCGAAAAATCCGTTCAGTTGAGAGGTCATCCGTGGGAACTGTCCTCACCGACAATCTGATGCCGGGAATGTTGTTGTCAACCGATGTTCACGACCGTAACGGACGGCTGCTCCTTGGCGCCGGTACGGAACTGACAGATAAACATATTCATATTTTTCGCACCTGGGGTGTTATCGAAGCGGATATAGACGGTGTAGAAGAAGATCATGACAGCCATCGACACTCTGATGCGATTGATCCGGATCTATGGGCTGCCGCGGAAGCCGAGATCAAACCCCTGTTCCGCCATGCAGATCTTGCCCATCCGGGCATGAACCAACTCCTGCAGCTTAGTATCCTGCGAAGGGCTCAACATGGCATCCGTTAACATCGTGCGTCCTGTCACGTTGGAATGGCTCGTCGACGAGACGGCCACCGTCTACTCCCTGCCGCTGTTCTATGAGCGACTCACTGCGATTATCAACCATCCGCGGTGCTCCATCGACGATATTGCAAACATAATTACCGACGATCAAGGTTTGACCGCGCGCCTCCTGAAACTGGCCAACAGCCCCATGTTCGGCTATTTCTCGAAAATCGACACCATCGGCAAGGCGGTAACAATCATCGGCACGGAACAGCTGAGGGACTTGGCGCTGGCAATGTCGGTCATTGAGATCTTCAACAATATTCCCAAAGAACTGATAAATATGGAGTCGTTCTGGCAACACAGCATCGCCTGCGGAATCGTCGCCAGGGCGCTGGCCACTTACCGTCGTGAAACAAACGTGGAGCGGTATTTTGCAGCCGGTATCCTCCACGACGTTGGACAGTTGGTCATGTGCACCGCTGTCCCGGATATCGTCCGCGAGATACTTGTCGCCGGCAGGAATGATGAGTCGCTATATTTCAGAAGCGAAATGGCACATCTGGGCTTCACCCATGCCGCGGTGGGCGGTGCTCTCTTTTCCAAATGGAAGATCCCCACGAGTATCGTGGAGCCGGTTGCCTGTCACCATACACCGAACAGGGCTGAACAATTTCCTTTGGGAGCCGCCATAATTCATGTGGCCGACATTATTTGTCATGCACTGGAACTGGGGCGCAGCGGCGAACGGTTTGTCCATCCCCTCGACTCAACTGCCTGGGATCGTCTCGACATACCTGCAGCTGCTCTTCCGGGAATTGTGAGACAGGCGGAACCGCAATGGCAGGAAACCTTCGCCATTATCGGAGAGAATATGCCATGAATGAGGCCGGTGCCACGGAAGATCGCAATGTTTATCTGGAAGAGCGTATGCGCTACCTGGAGGAGGCAAACCGCGCCCATGTGGCGATTCTCGACATGCTCGCTTCAAGCGACGAATTCCAGGCAGAACTCAACCGGGGTAAAAATACGGAATCCATCTTTAATGCGACTCTGGTCCAACTGAAGCGTCTTCTCCCTTTCCAGGAAGTGGGAATCCTGGAAAATCAGGAGGATTCGAGCTTTTCTCTGGTCGTCAGTGAACCTGCTTCGAGTCGGGAACAGTTGCTTGCCGATATCGACAATTTGATAATGGATGGAACCTTCTCCTGGGCACTTAAACGGAATCAATCGATCATAGTGACTGACAAGGGTGGGAAATGTTCCGTTCTTCTCCATGTCATCGCAACCCACGCCCGCATCAGAGGGATGTTTGTCGGTCGCCTTCCATACATCCGGAAAACCATCGACTCTCCGTCCCTCAACGCCCTGACCATAACCCTCCGTACCACCGCCCATGCACTGGAAAGCTGCGCCCTTTATTCCATGCTCCGTGAGCATCTTCGTACACTGGAGCAGACGGTCAAAGAGAGGACGGAAGAGCTGGAAACGACGGCAAGGGAGTTAAAGAGAACGAACGAAAGACTCGTGACTCTCTCCGAGACTGACCCTCTTACCGGAAAGTTCAATCGCAGATTCCTTATGAAAACCCTTGAGAGGGAATTGCTGAGGACAAAGCAGAAAAAGGGGTGTCTCTCGATTGTAATTCTGGACATTGACCATTTCAAAAACATAAATGACAGTTATGGCCACCAGAATGGTGATCTGGTTATTACGACCGTGGCAAATGCGAGTCACGCAAAATTGCGCTCCCTCGACATCATTGCACGTTATGGCGGGGAAGAGTTCGTGATCGTCCTGCCGGAAACTCCTTTATCCAAGGCGGTAATGATCGCCGAGCGGCTGAGGGAATCGGTACACGCCATATCCTTGCCACCTCCCATGGAAAATTTGAGAGTGACGTTAAGCCTGGGCGTCGCCACTTTTCCTTCAGTAATGGTTGAAAACGTGGATTCGCTTTTTCGCCAGGCGGATAAGGCTCTCTACCGGGCCAAGCAGCGCGGGCGCAATCGGGTCGAGGCAGTCGACTGAGGTTTTACGGAAATATTTGCGATTGCGGCTACTTCATTCTTCTCTGTACCAGCCTGACAATTGAGGTTGAAAGACGTTGTCGATGATGTGAACAACGCCGTTGGAGCACTCGATATCGGGTTTCACAAACTTGCCGTTATCCACGACTATCTCACCTTCGTCCATGGCCACAGTCAGGGATTTTCCATTCTCCGTTGCAATGGTCTCCATTTGCCCTATATCGTTGACCATCTGTTTGCCGCTGACCAGGTGGTAGGTGAGGACCGATTTGAGGCTTGCAGGATCGCTGAGCATGCTTTCGACGTTCATCCTGGAGAATGCCGCGTCGTCCGGCGCGAACAGGGTGTAAGGACCTGCCCCCTTCAGTATTTCGGTCATGCCTGCCTTTTCAATTGCTTTAACCAGTGTCTGCATGGAAGCTTCTGCCGACAAGGTGCTGAAAATATCTTGCATGGCTCTCTCCTGTTAAATTTTATCTCTCCGAAGTGATAATTAGATTTATACCCGGCCGTCGCGAAAAGTCAACGAGCAGGAGCTTTTCCCTATTGACGCACGAGCATATCTCGGCTAAGTATGAATCCAAATACGGCGACGTATTTTTCCGCGACATCATTTCATATAAAATAACCGGTTGAGAGGAGATAACAATGTCCGAATTCAAAAATGTAACGGTCATTAGGGAAGCGAATGTATATTTTGAAGGCAAGGTCACCAGCAGAACAATCCTGTTTGACACCGGGTGCAGGAAAACCCTGGGCATCATGCTTCCGGGCGAGTACGAATTCAACACGGGTGCCCCGGAACTGATGGAAATACTGTCTGGCGAACTGGATGTGCTCCTTCCCGGAAAAGGAGAATGGCAGACGGTGAATGGCGGGGAGTCCTTCGATGTACCCGGCGATTCATTGTTCAAGCTTAAGGTAAGGAGCGTTACGGATTACTGCTGTTCATTCATCAGTTGATTGTGCCGGGCCCATGCCCGTCCACCAACAAGAGGGATTGAATACGGTCCAGGTTGCCGACCGACTTGAAGCGAAAAAAGAAAAAGCCTGCGAAAGCAGGCTTTTCCGGTATCTATCAGTCAATTAACGAAATCCATAGACGCTACTCTCACAGGCATTCGCGGGAGACGGAAGATTCATTTGAGAAGAATCATGATTACCGCAATTACGGTGAAAGCAACTCCCCAATAACCCATCTTTGCAGACACAAAAGTTCGAACAGGGGCGCATCCTTTGTCCCGTGAGGCCCTGTTGTAATGCTTTCCCAAAATCCACACAAAAAAAACCGCTACCAGCAGACAAAGGCCTTTGGGCCATATATGGGAATTGTAGTAATTCTTTCCGCACAACAGGTCAATTAAATGTTTGAGTGGGACAAATGTGATAAGTGTAACCGCTGCCAGGATGGCAGGGCCTTGCAAAAAAAACACGATACCCGCCTTATAATTTGAGAATGCGGACCGGATAACCGCAGTGGGTTCTATTTTATTTCCGGCTCCGATACCATGATATTTTGATCCACAACAGAGGGATATATGAAAACTTGAATAGTGATTAGAGTCTGTGAATTATACACAAAAGCGGGAAGAAAAAAAGAGAAAGATTATGTAGCTGAGTCAATAACGAAGATGTTTTGTGAGAAAATATAAGTGAATAAATCTGAATGGGTGAGGTAGCGGTCGCCCACCTTCCGGCTAATTGCGCCTCCTCTCAGGCCCTTTGTAAGGACGCCTGGTTTGCCTTACCGGATCACGACCCACTCTTACCCAACCATCGGATCGTCTGAAGGCTATTATTCTGCGGGTTTGTATCAGTTCTTCGAGTGACTCCGCATTTACAAATCCCGTGTTATTGTCGAAATAGATGACTTGTACACGCATACCATGTCCTCCTGTCCTCCACTTGTCCGTCAACGTGGCGCTTTTATTGTGATGCGACATTGATACAGGTGTCAAGTCAAATTGATAATGAAATGTATCGTGCGTGTATACAAGATGTAAATGATATGATATCGTCTTTCCGCCCCGGTTCCTGGGGATTTATTTGCGGCCAGTTTTTTGAAGAGGTGTAAATGGATATCGAAAAAAGGAGCCCCATAGTCATAGCTGCCATCTATTTCCTGACTGGAGCAGCGTGGGTCTACGTCACCGAAAGAATACTGCCTTACGTTGCTCGTACTCCCCGGGAAATGGTTAATTGGCAGATCTTTAAAGGATGGTTGTATGTGAGCGCAACTTCCATCCTGATCTACTGGCTTATAAGACTATATGGCAGAAGACTTCTCGCCTCCAGGGATGAAGCCACGGAGAAGCTCGGCAGGAGCGAGGCCGCTCTGAAAAGCGTCATTGAGAACCTTCCCTTTGATTTCTGGGTTTCGGACAGGGAAGGGCTGTGCATCATGCAGAATTCCGTATCAGTAAATAAATGGGGCAACCGCATCGGGAAAAAAATCGAAGAAATGGGACGACCCGAATGTATTGCAGCACACAGTGAATATGTTCGCAGAAGAGCTCTGAACGGTGAGGTGGTGACGAATGAGGTAAGTGACGATTTGAGCGGAACGCGATTGTACCGTTACGAGATAGTGGGGCCGGTCAGTGACAAGGAGACCATATGGGGAGCAGCGGGAGTAAGTATAGATATATCCCAGCTTAAGCGGGCCGAAGAAGCACTACTCGAGAGCGAGATGCGGTATAGCCGACTGTTCGACGATGCTGTTCTCGGAATATTCCGGTTTACTCCGGAAGGGAGGATTATTGCGGTCAACCCCGCCTTTGCCCGAATGTTCGGTTACGTATCGCCCAACGAACTTCTTGAGTGCGTCAGTAATTCAGCTGATCTCTATGCGGCACCCTTACGGCAAGACTGGGTGGTGCGCATAATATTGGACGATATGGAATCCGTTAAGATCGAGAACGGGTTTCGCCGGAAAGACGGCAGCGTTTTTATCGGTAATCTGTCCGTCTGGAAGGTGAGGGCCGGCACGGGGGAAATTGTCTGTCTGGACGGCTTTATTGAGGATATATCCGAGCGGAAGAAGGCCGAGGAAGCAATACGGGAAAGTGAAGAAAAATTCAGGACGATTTTTGAGAATGCACCGGTCATGATAAGTTCCTTCGACAAGACGGGAAAATGCCGGTTGTGGAATCGGGAATGTGAAAAGAATCTGGGCTGGACGCAGGTGGAAGTTTGTGAGCATGTCGATCCTCTCCTTATGTTTTTCCCGGCCGCGGAACAGAGGGAAAGAGTTTTCGCAAATATAGTTCGCGCAGACGGTACTTTCTCTGAATCGAGAGTGCTTGCCAGGGATGGAGGGGAGCGCACGCAACTGTGGGCCAATTTCCGGTTGCCCAACGGCTCTCTGATATCGGTGGGGCATGACATAACCACAAGGAAAAAGGCCGTTATCGATCTTCAGAGAGAAAGGGCGTTCCTTCGTTCACTCATAGACTCGATTCCCGATTTGATCTTTTACAAGGACAGATCAAGTGTCTACCTGGGTTGCAACAGGGCCTTCGAGGAGTTTGCCGGGAAGCGCGAAGCAGAAATCACCGGAAAAACCGACCTGGACCTGTTCTCTGCGGATATGGCGGATTTGTTTCGTACGATGGACAGCATGATGCTGGATGCCGGAACCGCCCACCGTAACGAGGAATGGGTTGTATATCCGGACGGCCGGCGCTTCCTGCTCGATACACTGAAGACGCCCTTTTTTGATGAACAGGGAAATACGTTGGGGATAATTGGAGCAAGCCGGGACATTACCGACCAGAGGCGTGCCGAGGAGGACAGGAACAAACTGGAAGCTCAGCTGTATCACTCCCAGAAAATGGAGGCCGTCGGGCTCCTCGCCGGCGGGGTAGCCCATGATTTCAACAACATCCTTACTGCCATCAAGGGATATGCGTACCTGCTGCGTTCAAA
>DATEVI010000117.1:0-2685 GCA_035281865.1 Geobacteraceae bacterium
CCACCCGCTTTGGCCGTATCACGCTTCAGCTCGATCCGGGAAAGCTCATTCATAATTTCTTTCTTGAGCTGTTTCGTTTTTCTTGCGTACGCATCTGCCTGAGGCCCCATTCCGCAATACAGCTTCTTCGCCTTGGCCAGATTGCCTTTTGCCATTGCCAGTTTACTGGTCAATTCACGAACGGCGGCTTCGGCGCACTTTTCGTCATTCTTCATTTCCGTCGGCGAGTAACCATGACTCATCGCCCGTTTGGGCATTAACTGCCAAACCCCGACGGCACCCTTGGGTGACACGGCCTTGGCTGAAAGACCGAAATCGCCGGTTTCGGCGAGCGCAATTACTGCGATATCTACAGGCATGAAAGGAGTTCCGAGGGTCTTCAAATAGCAAAGGGCAGCCAACCGGACGGCACGTTGCTGATCGGTCCGGCGGGCAAAGGTGGCGACAATGGCCGGGACCTGCCTCCTGCGCTCCTCAAGATTGATTCCCTTTTCCATGAACCGGCGAATCTCCGTATCGATGTCAGATTCAGGCTTTAATGCAATCTTGTACAGCCGGACGACAGGCTCATCATTGCTGAAAGAACTCCCGACAATCAATAGTGCTCCCATGATCAGGGCGGAACTCTTGAAGAAAACGGAGTGCCGCTTCACAATCCCCCAGACTTGATGCAAGAGCAATTTCAAGGCGTGTACGCCGCATGCACCTGTTGCATTCACCTTTGAAGCCATCTCCGTAAAGGCCAGCCACCTTGGCTGACCGGTGTACGGATCGGTTACAAGACGCACCGACACCACTTGGCCAACCCTTGCGAAAATTTTATTGGTGTCGATTTCCAGCGCGCCGATATGCACATTCCCGGCATAGAGTTTTTCGTTCATACATCCCCCTCAGCACATCGACAAAAACATAAAAGCCCAAGGGCTTTTTAAGCCGATGGGCTTACTTGATTGACAATTCATATAACACAAAAATACGGAAAAATCCACTTCCTGCATGGAAGAATCCGCAACACAAGCAGCTCACGCAGTCACCAGCCGCATAAATACGCAACATTTTCAACATGTTATGCGACCCCACACATAACCGTAAAGTGTCGAATATATCTGTCGGCATGACACCTCCCACAACGGTCTATTTCATGAACTGTAAAAAGTCGGCTATATAAGGTATAAATCTTACCATCTTTTAATCCGGTTGCAATTTCAGGTGAAATGGTGTATTGGAATAATCACCTCCGAGGGGGAGTAGCTTCTACGTGCAAAGTCGACATACCGGTGCGCTGCATCCGGCTTTGCGGTTGGTCAATCCGACAACAGGCGAGACTCTTGGTCTGGCGTTCAGCCATGCCGATTGTCTCGCTTTTCTGTTTTTGAAAGGAGTTTCCCGTGTCCAGTTATCTCATGCTTATTGTCGCGCTCTTCGTCATTCTTCTGGGTGCAACGGTATTCACCAATGGGCTTGAATGGTTCGGCAAAAAAATGAACCTTTCTGACGGCGCCGTCGGAAGCATCTTCGCCGCCGTCGGCACGGCATTGCCGGAAACCATCGTTCCGATAATCGCTATTCTCTTCGGTTCGAAGGAGGCGGGCCACCACATCGGGGTCGGTGCCATCATCGGCGCGCCTTTCATGCTGGGAACACTGGCATTTTTCATCAGCGCCATCGCCGTCATGCTCAACAGGAAAAAGCGCATCGACTACCCGACCATGCGCGTCGATCATGTTGTAATGAGACGCGACATGGAATATTTCCTCGTACTGTATTTTCTCGCCATAATCAGTACCTTTCTCAGCCACCCGATCTTCAAAGTGGTGATAGCACTTATCCTAACCCTTTCCTACGGCGCCTACGTATTGAAAACCCTGAGATGCGAAGGTGACAAGTGTGAACCCGTGGAAGAATCGGCCCTTGATCCGTGCTATTTCTCCCCCAGATCCCACAACCCGCATTTTTTCATAATTCTTGTCCAGGTTGTCAGCTCATTGTTGCTGATCGTCTGGGGCAGCTATGAATTCGTGGGGAATGTGCAGGTCATCTCGGGTGAACTCGGTATCTCCCCATTCATCCTCGCCATGATAATTGCCCCCATAGCAACCGAGTTACCTGAAAAGTTCAACAGCGTCATCTGGATCAACAAAGGGAAGGATACCCTTGCCATCGGCAACATCACCGGAGCAATGGTATTTCAGGGATCGGTAATTACCGCCGTCGGCATAATGATGACCGACTGGAAACTGAGCCATGCTGCTTTCACGACGGCTATACTGACATTCGCATCGGTGGGGCTTGCCTACGCTCAAATCAGGATGAAAAAGACTCTGACACCGTCAACTCTCCTTGCGGGTGGGGCATTCTACTTCATATTTCTTGTACTGATCTTTACAGGGCACATCTGATGGGTTAGATTCGCACGTTCTTCCCAGACAGGCCGAAAGGGCCGCGGCAGCCAGGGGAGAAGGCAAGGCTGTCAATACAGTATGCCTATTGAGGAAGAGGCCATCCCTTCTCGAACCCGTCGGGATAGAAATTCTCTTTCTTCCGGTTGAAATACCCGTACTGGATGTGTGGAAACTCCTTCTTCACCCTTTCCAGCATCCGGTACATTCCTATCCCCTTTCCTTTCACTGCCATCTTTTTGTTGTAGTAATCCGGATCAATTGACAGGTTGCGCATCTGCAGCAT
>DATEVI010000118.1:0-3117 GCA_035281865.1 Geobacteraceae bacterium
CCGTGTGTACAAGACTGTTACCTGCTACAAGAGGAAATTCGATGAGGCCGGAATCGATCCGGAAGATGTTCAGTCCTTGTCGGACCTTGCGAGGCTGCCTTTTACGACCAAGGAAGATCTGCGCCTCAACTACCCTTACGGCATGTTCGCCGTTCCCCTCAGGGAAGTTGTCCGTATCCACTCATCTTCCGGAACCACCGGCAAGCCTACGGTTGTGGGTTACTCCAGAAATGACATAAAGACCTGGGCGAATCTTGTGGCCAGATTTATGACCGCTGCCGGTGTCACACACGACGACGTGGTTCAAATTGCATTCGGTTACGGTCTTTTCACAGGTGCTTTCGGCCTGCATTATGGTGCTGAAGCGGTTGGCGCGTCCGTTATTCCCATGAGTTCGGGTAACACGGAAAAGCAGATAATGATAATGCAGGATTACAAAACTACCGCACTTGTCTGCACACCCAGTTATGCATTAACCATGGCTGACCGCATGGAGCGGATGGGAGTGGACCCGAAGGGCCTTTCACTGAGGGTTGGTCTGTTCGGTGCCGAGCCATGGTCGGAAGCGATGCGCCGGGAAATAGAAAACAGGCTTTTTATAAGGGCCACGGACAATTACGGCCTGTCGGAAATAATTGGTCCGGGAGTTGCCGGTGAATGTGAAAGCAGATGCGGCATGCACTTGTTTGAGGATGCCTTCATCCCGGAGATCATAGATCCTGAAACCTGCGAGGTACTGCCTCCCGGCAGCGTCGGCGAACTGGTGCTTACGACGCTGACCAAAGAGGCATTTCCCATGATACGGTACAGGACCCGGGATATCACGAGCCTTGACTATTCACCGTGCGAGTGCGGCAGGACCATCGTCCGGATGAAGAAAACCATGGGCCGTACGGACGATATGCTGATAATAAGGGGTGTCAATGTCTTTCCTTCGCAAATAGAAGAGGTTTTGTTTGACATCGAAGGATGCGAGCCGCACTATCGGCTGGTTCTGGAAACCGAAGGGGCAATGGATGTCCTCGAAGTACACATCGAAGTGACCGAGAATATCTTCTTCGATGAAATGAAAAAACAGCGGGCATTTCTGGAGCATGTTGAGAAGTGTATCCACAAGGTGCTTGGCATAAGTGTAACGGTCAAGCTGGTGGAACCGAACAGTATTCCGAGGCACGAAGGCAAGGCAGACAGGCTGATTGATAACCGGAAGAGATGACTAGATAAGTACCGTAGCCGTGGAAAAAAGCCGCTCGAGTCAATGGCATACTGACTGAGCGGCTTTTTTCATTGCTCCCAGAGCAATGTCCATCGTGGGACGGGGAGGGCGCTCGGTAGTCCTATGCAAAAACCAGCATTGTTGCAGTCTGGTTTATGTGACCGATGTACTGCTCTCCGTACGTGCTGAAGCCGACTGCGGGGATATCGGCAAATAACTTGCCGAAATCATCCGTAGACTGTTTCTGGATAAGCTCCAAGGTCCGCAGTATGCAGTTAAAGGCAATTACACCGGAAATGCTTCCAAGTTCCGCTTTCGCGTCATTCAGTGCCTGTTTCGTTCCTTCAATTATGTCCGTGGACTCAAGCAGCGAAAGTTCCATGCCTTCCTTGACGCTGCAATAGAATTTTATGCTTTGTCCATTCACGCGTTGTGGACTGCGGACATAAGGCTCGTCGTTGACAACCAGCCCGACCGGATTGTGCATGAACCTGCTGTCGGCATTCTCAGGCGCGACACCAAGTGCCTCCGCATATGCCACGACGGCCGGTTTACCATTAAACTCGAGTACTTCCCTGTTTTCTTCGTCAGCTTTGGTGACAAGAAGCTTTTCGGGAAGGATGCTGAAGCTCTGAGTCTTCACAAAGGTAAATTTCTTGCCCGGTTTCAGTAATGCCAATACGGCGGCATTATTATAACTTTTGCCTTCCACGAATACGCTGGTACCCTCGAACTTCAGGTCGTCACCTGCCGAACCCCCGACAAATAGGACATCTGTCTGATCGCCGATTTTTTCTATAAGATTCTCTTCGGCGCCGGAAAGACCATCGACAAGGACGATACCCACATACCGAGAGGGGTTCATGTCGAGCATCGGAACGCCGAAATGCTTTTCAAAGGTGGCGAAAGCCTTCTCCACACCGTTCGGGTCCTTGAGGTCTTCTATGACCGCAATCTTCACGTCCTTGACGGCTTCGGCATCAAAAGCCATGGCAACAACAGAGTTTTTCAGCATCTTGCCACTGGTGATTTCGCCTGCGGTCGTGCAACCGAATACGGTGGCATCCTGGAAAGCGGCCTGCATTGCCTTGCTGATAGCTTCCGGTTCATAAGATGGTGATGCGTAAAACACAACGAGTTTGTTTCCAGAATTGCCCAACTGATCCTGGATGTCTTTCACAATATCAGTGATATTGCCTTTTGTAGAACATGCAGTTGAAATTTTCATATGCTTTGCTCCTGACTGAATTTCATTATTTGATCTCTTTCAAAAATGCTTCAAGCTTGCCGATTACAACCGGATCATCGTCAGACTGTGCAGTAAACTTACTCGGATCGATACCCTTGAGGGCAAGTTTAGTTTTGATAACGCCCGCCATCATGGGGTTATCCTTCGTCCTTTGCTGAATAATGGAATCTATCAACTGCTTTATCTTTCCAGCCATGAAACCACCTCCTTTTCCAAAAAGATTATTCGTTAAATAAACAGTCGTTGTGAATCTTATCGGCAAAGTAAGAGGGGACTTGAGAAAAAGATAAGCTGAGCGCAGGTAAGGAACAAGGATCTGCGCCTATCTAATACGTCCGATAAGATATATTATGTCAAGTACGATACAAATCATCGTACATGACATAATTTGCATGTCATCTTGCATCAATTTGCATAGCATCGCTTTGCTTTGGCAGTGTCTCGTATAAATTGTTGTGTGGCGATTGTTTTGGCAGTTTTGTATCATTCCGAAAAATTTTCTATGGTTCTGACCAACTCGACGACTTTGGCAATAACAAGTTCATTGAGAAGTTTTCCCTTTTCAGCGTTCGCCTTGCCGGGATCACCCCAGACTCCGTTTTCCCAGAACTTTCTTTTGTTTCGTACCAATATGCCGACGGGAAATTTAGGG
>DATEVI010000119.1:0-2522 GCA_035281865.1 Geobacteraceae bacterium
TGACCGGCTTGGACACCGGCGCACCATAACAGAAGCCGCGCGGGCGATGGGCCTGGGCGCGAGCCGTTGCGCAAGTCAGCCAGTAGTTCCGCGCAATTTCCGCTCGGATCCGGAGCCCTTTACAGGGGAGGAGAACTTAAGAACGAACATGAGGCCGATTACGCGCGGTCCGGGACTCGCTCGAACACTTGATTGCAGCGCCCCCCGGGCCGACCCGGCATTGCGGCCGGACTGATTTTCCTGTCGCTCCAGGCAATTAAATTGCCGCCTCGCCGTTCGGGACGTACCATATTGTGCCGTGGCGTGTGCGATTTGGACCGCGCCTCGCGTAATGTACTTTGGTCCCCGACCGACTTCACGCATGGCGAGGACTTGATGCGCGGCTCCCTATGTGAGCAGCACGGGTCTCGGGGCTGTTGCGCATAACCGAGACGAGGCGTAAGGGTAGATTGAGTATTTCATCCGTCCCATTGAAGAGGAGGTAATGAACATGCAACGAAGAACCCTGGCTATTGCGACTGCGACCATCTGTTCCGCGTTTCTGTTTTCGACCGCTGCAATCGAAAGAGCCTACGCAGCGGACAAAGTAATCAACCTGAAAATAGCCAATTTCTTTCCTCCGCCCTCCAAACAGTCGAAAATCACTCAGGAGTTCGGGGAAGAACTGGAGCGGCGTTCCGGAGGAAGAATCAAAGTCCAATACTTTGCCGGGGGCTCGTTGCTGACGGGGCCGGCGATGTTCAAGGGGATTGAGACGGGGATCGCCGACATCGGCTATACCCACGTCTACTACACCCCCGGCCGGATGCCCGTCAGTGAGGGGATCGGACTGCCACTGGGCGTTCCCACGGGCTGGGTTGGCGCCCACATGGCATACGACTTCTACCAGAAATTCAAACCGAAGGAATTCAGCGGCGTGAAAGTGCTTGCCATCCACGCCAACGGCCCCAGCATGGTGATTTCCAAGAGGCCGGTGGCAAAGCTGGAAGACATGAAGGGTCTGACCGTCCGGGCCCCCGGACTTCCCGGAGACATCGTCAAGGCGCTCGGCGGGACCCCGACTCCCACCCCGATGATGGAAGTCTACGATTCCATTGCCAAAGGGGTCAACGAGGCCGTTTGGGGCCCCTATGAAACCCTCAAGACGTTCCGATTTGCGGAGGTCGCGAAGAATGTGACCGTAAGCTGGCAGATTGGCGCTTCGTTTCCATTTTTCCTCGCCATGAACAGGAAAAGCTATGACAGGCTGCCCCAGGATCTCAAATCGCTCGTGGACGTGATGAGCGGGGAATTTCAGGAGCGGTATGCCTTGATGTGGAATGAAATAGACCTTGAAGGTAAGGATTACGCCAAGGAGAAGGGGGTAAAGTATCTTGAACTCTCCGAACAGGAGGGAGCAAGATGGCAGGAGGCGGTGGAACCCGTCCTGGCCGGTTACGTCAAGGCGATGGTGGGCAAAGGGCACAAAGAGGCCGAGGTCAAAGGCTGGATCGCCTACATGAAGGAGCGAATCAAGTACTGGACCGCGAAGCAGATGGAATACAAGATTCCTTCCCCCACCGGTCCTCTCGGGCTTCGGCCAGAGGCCTACGTCAAGTAATCTCGAACGACCAGCCCCTGCCTGATCCTCACCGGTCGGGCAGGGGCTAACTTGTTTTGAACGGGCGCCGGACCTTTCTCGGCGAGTGGTCCGCGGCCGAAGGGCTCGGTTATGCTTTCGGCTCAACGTGAGCAATCCGGAACATCGCGCATGTTGGAGAAATTCAGGAGATTCAATGAGGCCCTAAGCGGCTGGGCTCAATGGATCGGCTTCGGCGCCCTGTTCTTCATGGTGGTGCTGACTTGCGTCGATGTCCTGGGCGCCAAGCTCTTTCGTCTTCCGGTACCCGGATCCCTGGACATGATGATGCTGGCGCAGCTCATCGGCATCTCCTTTGCAGCCGCAGCGGCCCTCTTGCACAACCGGCACGTGAGCGTCGAATTCTTCGTAGTGCTGTTGCCCAAGCGTGCGCAGGCCCTGATCGACAGCGTGGTACAGCTGCTCTGCCTGAGTCTGTTCGTGCTCATCGTCTGGCGTCTGTTTAGCCATGGGTATTTCCTCCAGACCGGCGGGGAGGAGACTCCGACGATCCAGATTCCCATTGCGCCTTTTTCCTACGCCGCAGCCCTGGCCACGGTGCCTGTGTGTCTGGTGTTCGCACAGCGATTGCTCAGCTCGATAATAAGCGTGGTGAGAAATGAGCCCTGAGACCACCGGCTTCGTCGGCATCCTTGGCCTCCTGTTTCTGTTTCTGCTCAGGGTGCCGGTTGCTTTTTCCATGGCCCTGGTCGGGTTTGTCGGGTTTGCCTACCTGTCGGACATCGACCCGGCCCTCGCCATACTGTCGCAGGACATCTTCGAGACGTTCATTTCCTATCCCCTGTCGGTCATTCCCATGTTCATCCTCATGGGATCCTTCGCCCACGCATCCGGCATCAGCAAGAGGCTTTTTTCGACCACCTATTCCTGGGTCGGGAGTCTG
>DATEVI010000120.1:0-5082 GCA_035281865.1 Geobacteraceae bacterium
CCCCGGATCTCAATGCTCCCGAGCTGTATCTCAACCGTGAATTGACTTGGCTCGAGTTCAACAGGCGTGTATTGCACGAGGCGCAGGACGAGAGAACGCCTCTCTTGGAGAGGGTCAAATTCGTCGCCATTGTCAGCTCTAACCTCGATGAATTCTTCATGAAGAGGATAGGGGGGCTGAAGCAGCAGCAGGGTGCGGGAATCTCCAGCCTCACCGTCGACGGCCGTACCCCGAGGCAGCAAATAGAAGAATGTTATGCACTGGTGAGGGAACTGGAAGGTGCTAAACACAGACTTCTTCCCGAGCTGCTGGGGCTCCTTCGGGACAAGGGAATTTTCATCCTGTCCCACGAAGAACTTTCGGCGAAGGAATAGAAAGAACTGCGTGGCTTCTATTTCCAAAACATATTCCCTCTTATTACGCCGCAGTCAATAGACCCTGCGCATCCGTTTCCCTTCATCTCCAATCTGTCCCTCAATCTGCTCGTCACACTCCGTTATCCCAAGGACAAGGATGTTTCCCTGTCACGGGTGAAGGTTCCCGTGGGCGCCGGAATTCCCCGGCTTCTCCGGGTGGGGACCGCGGACCGTTTCGTGCTTCTTGAAGATGTCATGCGCCATAACCTGGATATGCTGTTTCCGGGTATGCACATAGTTTCCTGCGACCTTTTCCGGGTGACTCGCAATGCCAATACCGAGAAAAACGAGGAACAGGCCGACGACCTGCTGGCCATGATCGAATCGGAGTTGCAGGACAGGAGGTTCGCTCCCATCGTGCGAATGGAAATCATGCGCGGAATGGACCCAACCCGTCGCGGCATGCTTGCCGCGGAGCTGGCCCTGGATGAGACGTCGGACGTCTTCGAAACGGACGGCCTGCCGGCGATGCGCGACCTGTTCGAAATCGCCGGTCTGGAATACCCTGAACTGCGCGACCCCCCCCATCACCCCATCGACCATCCCCGTCTGCAGGCTTCCCGTAACATTTTCCACATCATCAGGGACGCCGGGTCGATTCTCCTGCAGCATCCCTACGAATCCTTCAGCACCTCGGTGGAGCGGTTTCTCCAGGAGGCGGGCGACGACCCCAAGGTCCGGGCAATCAAGATGACGCTCTACCGCACTTCCAGTGAAAGCCGTATCATCGACTGTCTGACACACGCCGCCCAGAACGGAAAGCAGGTTGCCGTGGTGGTGGAACTGAAGGCGCGTTTCGACGAGGCGGCGAACATACGGTTTGCGACGCGCCTGGAAGAAGCGGGGATCCATGTGACATACGGCGTGGTCGGGCTGAAGACGCATTGCAAGGTGATCCTGGTTGTCCGCCAGGATTACAACGGGCTGAAGCGATACGTCCATATCGGGACCGGCAACTACCACTCGGTGACGGCCCGCATCTATTCCGACCTGGGGCTCCTGACTTGCGATGCTGCCATCGGCCAGGACGCGACCGAGCTGTTCAATTATCTCACCACCGGCTACACACCGAGTCGCAAGTACGAAAAAATACTTCCCGCGCCCAAGGTTCTGAAGAAGAAGCTTCTCGCCTGCATCTCCAGAGAGATGAAGCTCCATTCGGAGAAAAGACCGGGGCTGATCCAGTTCAAGATGAACGCCCTGGAGGATGCGGACATCGTCCGGGCGCTCTATCAGGCTTCCCAGGCAGGGGTCAAGGTCGATCTGCTCATTCGTGACACATGTCGCCTGCGCCCCGGTCTGCCGGGCATGTCGGAAAATGTCCGTGTCATCAGCATCGTCGGCCGCTTTCTTGAGCATTCCCGCCTTTACTTCTTCCGTAATGGGGGGAAAGAGCAGTATTTCATCGGTTCCGCGGACGCCATGAAGAGGAATCTGGAGGCCCGCGTCGAGGTTGTCGTGCCGGTGGAAGACCTAAAACTGCGCCGGGAACTCCGGAGCTTCCTGGATGCGCAGCTCAATGACGTGCGCAGCGCATGGGACATGCAGCCCGACGGGTCCTATGTCCAGCGCAGATCAACCGAAGGTTCGGATGAGCGGGGCAGTCAGGATATACTCATCGAGCTTGCCGAAAAAAGGCTGAAGAGATTTGCCAAACTTAAAAAAAGAAAGGTGCGGGTACTTGGTGGAAGGAATATCCGGTAGTCTCGTTCAGGTCTTATGACGAGGACAGGATGAGTTTGCGCCGGAAGGCGAGTTCAAAGAGGTCGCCTTTCGCCCTGCCGCCGAACATTTCCACCGACAGGTCTTCATCGCCCTCCATTTCGATCCGGAACGAGGTCTGCGACAGGGCGCATTGTACGGCTTTGATCAGGCTGTTCCGGCGTCGGTCGAGGCCGTCGGCAAGGCGCAGGATGCCGGCCAGCCTTCCTGCCAAGGTTCTGTCTTCCTCTGTCAGACGGGCGAAGCCCTCATGTTTCTTTTTCGGAAGGGACTTGCGGTGATAGCGGGTTACGTTGGCGATAATTTCCCGCTCGCGGGGTGTAAACCCGAACAGGTCGGCGTGGCGGACCAGGTGGTAGGAATGCTTGTGATGGCTTGTGTAGCTGATGAAGTAACCGATGTCGTGAAGCAGCGCCGCCGCCTCCAGTAGCTGCCGCTCCCGTTCCCCGAGATCGAAGGGACCGGCCAGATTGTCGAAAATATTCAGGGCGAGGCGGCAAACCTGTTCCGCGTGCTCTTCGTCCACATGGCAGGAACGTGCAAAGTCGAGGGTGGCCGTGCGCCAGTTACGGTGCGGGCTGTCCGCGTCGATCAGCTCATGCTTCCTCAGGCTCTTCAGGATAAGTCCTTCCCGAATTCCCCTCTCATTGACCCGGAGAATATTTGCCTCGAAAAAGTTCATGATCTCGTCGATGGCCGCAACTCCGGCCACGATGATGTCGGCCCTGTCGGGGTTTAGGCCCGGCACCGATTTTCTTGCCTGCAGGTCCTTTCTCAGGAGCATGGCAAGCAGATGTACCACGTCGGAGCGCAGGATCTCGTAACCGTGGGTGGAATCGTAACTCTCGCGGCGCGTCGCCATGATCATGGAAGCGATGGAAGTTATAGTTCCCCCGGAGCCCACGATGCACTGGGCCTTAGCTTCTTCACCGGCAAAGGCGCTCCTCAGGGAATTGCGGACGTGCCTGAGAATTTTCAGCAGATCCTCTTTCGGTACCGGATCGCGCTGGAGAAATTTTTCGGTAAGGGTAACTGCGCCCAGATCGAGGGAATAGACCTCTTCGATAATGTTGCCAACCGCGGTTACGATTTCGACGCTGCCGCCGCCGATATCGATCATCGCATAGCGCACGTCTTCCAGGTCGAAATTGTTGAGGACGCTGAGCGCCACGAGATCCGCCTCCTCTTCGCCGGAAATGACCGATACATCGATACCGGTCCGTTCCGCCACGGTCCTGACGAACTCTTCGCCATTTGCCGCTCTCCTGACGGCGCTGGTGGCAACCGCCTCAATGGCATCAACCCCGTAACCTGAAGCGATTTTCTTCATGCGCACGAGATTCTCCAAAGCGCGTTCCCATGCATCCGGGGCAATCTTGCCCCCTTCCCCCAGGCTTCCGCCGAGCCGCACCGTGGTCTTCTCGTCGTCCAGGACCCGGAATTTGCCGTCATTCAGGACCTCGACCACGATGCAACGGATGGAGTTGGATCCGATATCTATTGCCGCAAGACGTTTGCGTTTCTGCTTCAAAATATGCTCCTCATACCTGCTGGAAAGGTTTTGCTACGTTGCGTATTCCGGGTTTCCTGCGGATGTCCGCACTGCAGTTGTTTCCTAATATTAACCGTATGGTATCTACATTTCAATAAAAGAGAGACTTTTCCACTGTCAGCTCCGGGAGAATTTGCCTGCCTGTAACATAAGATCGCCGCTCGACAGTGTATGCAGCCTCCTGTTCCCTAAAATAACGACGTGTGATATCCTCAATCCATGCAAACGCACAAAAAGAGGAAAGCGGTGGTAACCCTCACTCCCACCGAGGCCATTCTGGAAAGCATTTCAGACGGTGTTTTCACTGTCGATCTGGAATGGCGGATAACATCGTTCAACCGGGCAGCCGAGGAAATAACAGGCATTCCCCGGGGTGAGGCTATAGGCCGGCGTTGCTCGGAGGTCTTTCGTTCCAGCATGTGCGAGGTCGAGTGCGCCCTCCGCCAGACCCTCGAAACGGAAAGACCTGTCATAGGCAAGTCCGGATACATTATCGATGCCGAGGGGAGACGTATCCCGATCAGTGTCTCGACGGCCGTTCTCCGGGATGGCGAGGCCCGCATCATCGGCGGGGCCGAAACGTTTCGGGATCTGAGCGAGGTGGAGGCGCTGCGACGTGAACTGGAGTGCCGTTTCCGCGTCGGTGATCTGGTCAGCCGCAGTCCCGTAATGCAGAAGGTATTCGAGGTCCTACCCGCCATTGCCGCCAGCCCCAGCACGGTGCTGATCCTGGGTGAAACGGGTACGGGAAAGGAATTGCTGGCCCGGACAATCCATGCGCTCAGCTCCAGGCACAAGGGGCCGTTCGTTGCGGTCAACTGCGGAGCCCTTCCCGACACTCTCCTTGAGTCGGAACTGTTCGGTTACAAGGCAGGCGCATTTACCGGCGCGAACAAGGACAAGCCCGGGCGTTTCGCTATGGCAAAGGGTGGAACCCTATTTCTGGACGAGATCGGTGAAGTCAGTCCCGCTTTGCAGGTAAGGCTTCTCCGGGTGCTCCAGGAGCGTGTCTACGAACCGTTGGGAGCAACCCGTTCAGAAACGGCGGACGCGCGGATCATAGTTGCCACCAACAGGGACCTGGCCGAGCAGATGCGCCGGGGGGCTTTCCGCGAGGACCTCTATTACCGGGTGAACGTCGTACGTGTGGAGTTGCCGCCGCTGCGACGGCGGAAGGAGGATATCCCCCTGCTGGTGGAGCAGTTCATCGAACGCTTCAACCGCTTGCAGCAGAAAGCCGTCCAGGGAATTGCGGCCGAGGCGCTGTCTCTGCTCATGGCCCATGACTGGCCCGGTAACATACGGGAGCTGGAAAATCTCATAGAACGCTCGTTCATCCTGTGCGGCGAAGGCTTCATCGGCATCGGCCAACTCCCCGAGGAGCTCACTGCC
>DATEVI010000121.1:0-6580 GCA_035281865.1 Geobacteraceae bacterium
CGGTGTCAGTTAACAGTTTACCGCAGTCCAGCACAGAGAAAAGCGGCCTGGGGGCAGGCCGTCCCAGTTCCGTGGTGGTTATCGGTTTCAGACGCACAGTCGTTCCCTGTTCGGCGAATATCGCTCCGGCAAAGTCGAACCAGGAACAGGAGCCGCCGTTGACCGCGTGGTATGTCCCCCGGCAGTTCCTGTCAAGGAGGGCTTTTACGGCCAGGCAAAGATCAACGGTCCAGGTGGGTGAGCCAACCTGGTCATCGACGACTCCCAGTTCTTCTTTTTCCTTTGCCAGGCGAAGCATGGTTTCGACGAAGTTGTTGCCGTGCCGTCCGTAAAGCCATTGGGTGCGTATGATGAGGTGGTCCGGGTTGAGGCGTGCGTTCTCCTCTCCGGCCAGCTTCGATTTTCCATACACGCTCATGGGATTGACCTGGTCTTCCTCCAGGTAGGGGCTCCCCTTCTTTCCGTCGAAGACATAATCGGAGCTGATATGGACCAGCTTTGCGCCTATATCGGCCGTCACCGCGGCGAGGTTTTTCACCCCGTCTCCGTTTA
The DNA here is from genome assembly GCA_035281865.1 of Geobacteraceae bacterium. Taxonomy (GTDB): domain Bacteria; phylum Desulfobacterota; class Desulfuromonadia; order Geobacterales; family Geobacteraceae; genus CAIWTU01. Next base: position 553 of record DATEVI010000121.1, read on the forward strand.
CGCCGAAGGCGAGTTCACTGTTGCTCTCGCTTCCGTCCACGTCCGTGTAGGCTATGGAGTTGATGACGACGGCCGGTTTCAGCGTTGCAACAGCCCTGCGAACCGACTCGAAAGAGGTAATTTCCATTTCGTCCCGGTTCAGCCCGCGGGCTTCATCGCCGAGCATGTCGAGCATCTCCCGGCCGAGCATCCCCTGTGCGCCGACTACGAGTATCATTGTCTTCCCTCGTACATTTTTCGATAATATCCCCTGTAGGAGCCTGACGTGATTTGTGCCGTCCATTCCCGGTTGGCCAGGTACCAATCTATGGTTTCGTCGATGCCGCGCTCGAAGGTGTAGGAAGGTTCCCATCCGAGTTCTTGCTTTATTTTCGAGGCGTCGATGGCGTAGCGGCGGTCGTGCCCGGGGCGATCCTTGACGAAGGTGATAAGGGCGCTGCTCGTACCCGGCTTGTTGTCGAGCTTGCGGTCCAGCAGATCGCAGACGAGGTTGACGATGTCGATGTTCTGCCATTCGTTATTGCCGCCTATGTTATAAACCTGCCCCGGGCGACCCTTTTTCAGAACGGTTTCCGCCGCCAGGGAGTGGTCCCTGACGTGCAGCCAGTCGCGCACGTTCAGCCCGTCTCCGTAGACGGGGAGCGGCTTTCCGTCAAGGATGTTGTGGATCATCAGGGGGATCAGCTTTTCCGGGAACTGGTACGGTCCATAGTTGTTGGAGCAGCGTGTGGTCAGGGCAGGCAGCCCGTATGTTTCATGGTAGGCCCTCACCAGAAGGTCCGCGCCGGCCTTGCTGGCGGAATAGGGGGAGTTTGCCGCGACAGACGTTTCTTCGGTGAAATAGCCGGTCTTGCCGAGACTTCCGTATACTTCGTCGGTGGAGATCTGCAGGTAACGAAAATCGGCTACCGTTCCCGACTGCCAGTGCTTTCGGCTTTCCTCGACAAGTACCTGCGTGCCGAGCACGTTTGTCCTGACAAAGACTTCCGGTCCCATGATGGAGCGGTCCACGTGGGATTCGGCGGCAAAATGGACAACGGCGTCGATCTTTTCCTCCCTGAGGAGGGAGGCCACCAGTTCGCCGTCGCAGATATCGCCCTTTACGAAACGGTAGGCGGGTTTGTTCTCCACCCCTCGCAGGTTCTCCAGATTGCCGGCGTAGGTCAGGGCATCGAGATTGACCAGACGGCAATCGGCATTGCCGGTCATGAAATGGTTGATAAAGTTGGAGCCGATGAAACCCGCGCCGCCGGTTACCAGCACCGCCCGGGGAGTGAATGCACTGGACATGGTTTTTCCTCGTTTTGGGTTAAGGGTCTGTCAGGAATTAAGTATTACATTCATGCATCTCATCTTCGGGTCATCTTTGGCCGATCTTCAATCGCAAAATCCTCGACGTAGCCATGCTACGCCTGTGGTTTAGCTCAATCAGCTCGACCAAATCCGACCCAAATCTGAGCGCCTTAATGCAACACTTATTTCCTGACAGACCCTAAGTATGCTGCTTGATGAAGCGGGAAGGCCCGACCTTTCGTCAAGGTGGCGGGAACCAAAGAGGTAAGAAAGATAACACATGGCGGAAGGTGAAGACAATTAAATTCATGTATAATTCCTTCATAGGCAAGCCTTGTTCAGTCTGCTATATTAGATATTTAATGAAAATGCTAGAACGCGGAAATGAAGCGGCATGATTGGTGGAATTGTCCTCCCTGCTGCTTCAAGACAAAGGAATCCCCAGATGAATTTTACAGGTAATGTCAGCCCGGAATGGATGGAATCCCAGTACCTTTTGTGGAAGGAATCGCCGGATCTCGTCACCTCCGAGTGGAATGCCTTCTTCCAGGGATTCGATCTTGGCGGAGAGTATGTTCCGGAACGGGAATGCCTGGAGCCGGAGCTCGCTTTCAAGCAATGCGGCGTGCAGTCACTTGTCCATCGTTACAGGAGCCTGGGACATCTGCTGGCCTGCACCGACCCCCTTTCACCATGCAAAATCGACCATCCCCTTTTGCGGATCGAGGCGTTCGGCCTCGACGAAAAGGATCTCGACAGGATATTCCACATCACGACATTCTTAAAGAGAGAAGCGACCCTCAACCAGATACTGGAGGTGATGCGTGAAACCTATTGCCGTTCCATCGGGGTTGAATTCATGCACATCCAGGAGCCGGAGGAACGTGAGTGGCTTATCGGCAGGATGGAGCCGATCAGGAACAGGCTCCCATTTTCGCTTGAGGTAAAGCTTTCCATCATGAAGAAGCTGCAGGAAGCCGCTCTCTTCGAGACGTTTCTCCATAAGAAATTTATCGGACAGACACGGTTTTCCCTTGAGGGAGGGGAAACGCTGATACCCATGCTGGATGCCTTCGTCAACCATGCGGCAGAGCTTGGGGTAACGGACATCATCCTGGGAACCTCCCATCGTGGGAGGTTGAACATCCAGGCGAATATACTCGGCAAACCGTACGAGAACATATTCGCCGACTTCAAGAACAACGGTGAATCGGAAATTATCGGAGACGGCGACGTCAAGTACCACAGTTCTTATTCGACTGACCTGACTTTGCGCGGAGGAGCCGGGATTCATATGACCATGGTGCCGAATCCGAGCCATCTCGAGTCCATCGATCCGGTAGTGGAGGGGAAAGCCCGTGCCAGGCAGGACCGTTACGGCGATGCGGGGGCGAAAAGAGTCATGCCGGTGCTCATCCATGGAGACGCCGCCTTTTCCGGCCAGGGCATTGTCGCTGAAACACTTAACCTGTCACAGTTGGAGGGTTATGGGGCCGGCGGCACCCTGCACATCGTTCTGAACAACCAGATAGGCTTTACTACAACGCCTGCCGAAGCCAGGTCCACGCAGTATGCGACCGATGTGGCGAAGATGTTGATGGCCCCGATTTTCCATGTGCATGGTGAAAATCCAGAGGCGGTGGTGCATGCGGTGATCCTGGCCCTCGACTACCGGTGGAAATTCGGCCGGGACGTGGTCGTAGAGCTGATATGTTACCGTCGGCACGGCCATAACGAAGGGGATGAACCATATTTCACCCAGCCGCTCATGTATGAAAAGATAAAGACCCGTCCTCCCGTTCACCGGGTATATGCCGAAGTCCTGATCGGAGAAGGTGTCGACGCGGGGCTCATCGAGGAAATGACCAAAGAGATAACGGAGAGGCTTGAAGGCTCTTTCGAAAAGAAGCCGGTCCGGAGAATTGTCGGGTTCAAGGGACAGTGGAGCGGTTATCAACGGGAATATTCTCCGACCAAGATCGAGACCGGGGTGCCGGAAAAAACATTGCGGAACATGGCTGATTTGCTTGCCGTGGTCCCCGCAAATTTCACCCCACACCCCAAAATAGATGCTTTGCTGAAGAAACGACGGAAAGCGGTAAGAGAAGGGGAGAATATCGACTGGGCAAACGCCGAAACGCTGGCATTCGCGAGCCTTCTCAGTGAGGGGGTGAGTGTGAGACTGAGCGGCCAGGACAGCACCAGGGGCACCTTCAATCAGAGACATTGCGTACTGACCGACATCAAAACCGAGAAAACCTCCATCCCGCTCAACGCGGTGGCAGCGCAGGGAGCCCGTTTTCACCCATATGACAGCATGCTGTCGGAGGCAGGGGTACTCGGTTTCGAATACGGCTATTCGCAGGAGTCTCCGGATATGCTGACCATCTGGGAAGCCCAGTATGGAGATTTTGTCAACGGCGGCCAGGTGATCATCGACCAGTTCGTTGCCAGCGGCGAAACAAAATGGGGCAGGGGGAGCGGGCTCGTCATGCTGCTTCCGCACGGCTATGAAGGTCAGGGGGCTGAGCATTCGAATGCCAGGATCGAACGATTTCTCCAACTTTCCGCGGAAAACAACATGCAGGTTGTATTCCCCTCGACGCCAGCCCAGTATTTTCACCTGCTGCGTCGTCAGGTCAAGCAACCCTTCCGCATACCTCTCGTCGTATTCACCCCGAAAAGCCTTCTCCGGCATCCCCTGTTTGTTTCCAGTCTGGATGAATTCACGGGTGGCTGGTTCCGCGAGATTTTGCCCGGAGCGGATAATCCCGAAAAAATCACTGCGGTTCTCGTCTGCTCTGGTAAAATATCCATTGAACTGATGGAAAAAAGGATCAAAGAGGGACGCGAGGACGTAGCGATAGTCCGGATCGAGCAACTGTACCCGCTGCGATCGGACCTGCTCCGGCAGGAGCTTTCCCGGTATGGGGATGCCGAGACCTTTACCTGGGTGCAGGAAGAGCCACGCAATATGGGGGCATGGGCGTTCATGCGGCCGCATCTGGCCGGGATTCTGGGCAGGGATCCAGTCTATGTCGGCAGGGAAGAGGCTGCCTCTCCCGCCGTCGGTTCCCACCGGCAGCACAAGATCGAGCAGGAGAAGATCATTTCCGAGGCGTTTCGGTTTTGAATTATAGTAACTATTCAGCACAATAGAAAAAGTTGTCATTCCCGAGGGTGTAATCGGGAATCCAGATTTTAACCATGGATCCCCGATAGAATCATTCGGGGATGACAGGCGTTTATTAAAGGTTTTGGAATTGTAAAACTGAAAATCCAGCCACGGACCCACACAGACACATGCGGATGATTAACTTTAAGCCTTACGGTCTTTGTCCTGGTTTTGTCCGTGTGGGTCCGTGGCAGATAATGTTTTTATCCCGGTTTGTCCGGATTTGATTTAAAGCCTTACGAAAGATCGGAGTGATAAATGGATATAAAGGTTCCCGAGGTTGGTGAATCCATCTATGAAGGACTGCTGGTGAAATGGCACAAGCGCGACGGCGACATGGTTCACAAAGACGAGCCCCTCTGCGAAATAGAGACGGACAAGATAACCATAGAACTGAATGCCGAGGTTGAGGGTACCCTGGCGATCCGGGCGAGGGAAGGAAAAATCGTGAAGATAGGCAGCGTGATCGCCGTCATCGACGAATCCTCCGCCGCGAAGGGGGCTCCCGCGAAGCCCGTTGAGAAAGGAGCGCCGGAGGCTCGTCCCGCTGAGCCCGGCGGTGAAGCGGAACCGATATCGCCTGCCGCTCGCAGGATGGCCAGGGAACACGGACTGAAACCGGAAGAAATTCGGGGCACAGGCAAGGGTGGGAGAGTCACGGTGGAGGATCTTCAAGCCCGTCTCAGGGAGGAAAAGAAACAGGTAGAGACCGGCAAACCGGAAAAGGAAGAGGCGGAGGTCGAGCTAAAACCGGTTCGGTTGGAAGCCCGGGAGCCCCACAAGCCGGAGGAGGAAGGGCGAATAACTAGAAAAGCGATGACCCCCATCCGAAAAAGGATCGCGGAACGGCTGCTGGCCGCAAGGCAGCAGACGGCGATGCTGACCACCTTCAATGAAGCCGACATGAGCCGGGTTATCGCCTTGCGGCAGAAGCACCGGGACGATTTCAAAAAGAAACACGGGGTGTCGCTCGGTTTCATGTCATTTTTTGTGAAAGCCTGTGTCGAGGCGCTGCAGGAATTCCCCGATGTGAATGCCCGTATCGACGGTGACGATATCGTCTATCACAACTTCTATGACATCGGCATAGCCATAGGGGGGGAGAAGGGGCTGGTCGTGCCGGTAATAAGAGATGCCGACAGGCTCCATTTCGCGGAGATAGAGAAGTCGATAGACGACTTCGTGGAAAAGGTGAACACCAACAAATTGACCATCTCCGACCTGGAGGGAGGGACTTTTTCCATTACCAACGGCGGAGTGTACGGGTCACTGCTCGGCACTCCGATTCTCAATCCTCCCCAGAGCGGCATTCTGGGAATGAATGCGATCCAGGACAGACCGGTGGCCGTACAAGGGAAAGTAGTCGTCAGGCCGATGATGTACATAGCGCTTACCTATGACCACAGGATCATCGACGGCAGGGGCGCGGTGGGTTTTTTGAAGAGGATCAAGGAATTGATAGAGGAACCGGAGGAAATGCTGCTGGAGGCGTGACGGCTGATTCCCTCATCCGCCCCTTTGGGACACCTTCTCCCTAATGGAGAAGGGATACAAATATTC
>DATEVI010000122.1:0-7294 GCA_035281865.1 Geobacteraceae bacterium
GGAAATTCGGTGTTTACATGTCCAAACCGGGTAACGGCGTATCCCACCAGGTACACATGGAGCGTTTTGGTGTGCCCGGCAAGATGTTGCTGGGGGCGGATTCTCACACTCCTACGGCGGCGGGGTTGGCCATGCTGGCAATCGGCGCCGGAGGCCTCGACGTGGCGCTGGCCATGGCCGGACATCCCTTTCATCTGAAATGCCCGAAGATCATGGGAGTGAAGCTTACCGGAAGCCTCCCCGACTGGGTGTCGGGAAAGGACGTGATCCTGGAAATGCTCAGAAGGCACTCCGTCAAAGGAGGGGTGGGCAAGATAATTGAATATTACGGGCCCGGCGTCGCGACCCTGTCGGCAACCGACAGGGCCACCATCGGCAACATGGGTGCGGAACTGGGCGCCACGACATCGATCTTTCCCTCCGATGAACGCACCAGGGAGTTCCTCGAATCACAGGGGAGGGGAGAAAGCTGGCAGGAACTCGCCGCCGACCCGGGTGCAACCTACGACGAATATGACGAAATCGATCTGTCCACCCTGGAGCCTCTCATCGCCTGTCCGTCCTCTCCGGACAATGTCGTGAAAGTAAAGGATGTCGAAGGGCTACGGGTGGACCAGGTGATTGTCGGCAGCTCGGTCAATTCTTCTTTCCGCGACCTGATGACGGTATGCAGGATCACCGAGGGGAAAAGGGTCGCCGATCATGTCTCCTTCAACATCAATCCGGGAAGCCGACAGGTCCTGGAAAATGTCGCGGCCCAGGGCGGGGTCGTCACCCTGCTCATGTCCGGCGCTCAACTGCATCAGCCCGGCTGCCTGGGCTGCATAGGCATGGGACAGGCCCCGGGCACAAACCAGGTTAGCCTGCGTACCTTCCCGCGCAATTTCCCCGGACGGAGCGGAACCCGGGACGACAAGGTTTACCTATGTTCACCGGAAACCGCCGCCGCCGCGGCCCTGTACGGCGTCATCACCGATCCCCGAAAACTGGCGGAGTATGGCCCGTATCCGCGGGTGGAAAATCCGCAGCGCTATGTTCTTGACGATTCGGGCATCGTACCGCCCCTGGAAGACACCAGCGCGGTCGAGATCATCACCGGACCGAACATCGTTCCTTTCCCCGAATTCGAAGAACTGCCCGATAATCTGGAAACATCGGTAATTCTCAAGGTCGGCGACAATATCTCGACCGACACCATCATGCCGGCCGGCAACAAGGTTCTGCCGTTCAGAAGCAACATCCCGGCAATCAGCCAGTTCGTCTTCGATCAGCTGGACCCCGACTTCCACAAGAGGGCCAGGGAAAAGGGTAACGGCATCGTGGTCGGAGGGGAAAACTACGGACAGGGCTCATCCCGCGAGCATGCCGCGCTGGCATCACGATATCTGGGCATCCGGGCCAAGGTGGCGAAGAGTTTTGCCCGCATCCACAAGGCAAACCTGATCAATTTCGGTGTCCTGCCCCTGGTTTTCAAAGACCCGGCGGATTACGAGGCGCTGAACCAGGGCGATACGGTTGCGATCAAAGACGTAAGGCGGCTGGTAGCTTCCGGCGCGAAAGAGATCCCATTGTCCGTCAACGGCAGGGAGCTAATGACCTTGCTGGAGATTTCAGAGCGGGAGAGAGAGGAACTGCTGGCGGGCGGAACGCTGAATTATGTGAAGAAGGGGGTAATGTAGAGATACCCCTTGCGGGTATCCTTAGTGAAGATGGCAAAACAGAACGAAAAACAGCAATAAGGGCACCCGCAAGGGGCGCCCCTACAAAGGATAATCGCATATGGACGGCAAACTCCGGGCGATCCTGCCCGACCAGGAACTTATGAAGCTTTACGAGCAGATGGCGCTCTGCCGTGAATTCGAGGAGTCGTGCGCCGAGCAGTACATGAAGGGGCATATTACCGGTTTTCTGCACCTTTACAGCGGCCAGGAGGCGGTTGCAGTGGGGGCGACGGCAGCGCTGCGCAAGGATGATTATGTTATCAGCGGCTACCGCGAGCATCCCCAGGCCATCGTCCGGGGCGCCGACCCCAAACGGGTCATGGCCGAACTGTTCGGTAAAAGTACCGGACTCTGCAAGGGCAAGGGCGGGTCCATGCATCTGTTCGACCCTGATCTGGCCTTTATGGGAGGATACGCGATCGTAGGAGGCCAGTTCCCCATAGCCGTCGGGCTTGCCTTTGCTTCGAAATTCCGCGGGGAAGGTCGGATTTCGGCGTGTTTTTTCGGTGACGGCGCTGTCAATCAGGGGAATTTTCACGAGGGGCTTAACTGGGCCAGACTCTGGGGGCTGCCGGTACTTTTCATTTGCGAGAACAACTTCTACGGGATCGGCACCGGAGTTCATCGGGCATCGGCCCTCACCAACATCCACAAGAGGACATGCGGTTACGATGTCCCTTCGGAGCGGATCGACGGCATGGATCTGATCGCGGTGTACCAGGCCGTCAAGAGGGCGTCGGAATGGGTGCGTGAAAATTCCCGACCGTACCTGATCGAGGCGATTACCTACCGGTTCAGGGGGCATTCAATGTCCGACCCCGGCAAATACCGGAGCGCCGCCGAGGTGGAGCATTGGAAGTCACGGGATCCGATTCCGAACTTCGGCAAAAGGCTCGTGGAAGAAGGTGTTGCGTCCCAGGACCAGCTTGACTGTCTTGAGGCCAAGGCACGGGCCGTGGTAAAGGAGGCCGTCGAGTTTGCCGAGCAGTCGCCCTGGCCGGATGACAGTGAGGTGTGGACTGATATCTATGCTTCGACGGGAGAGGAGGAGTGTCCATGGCTGAAATGACATATCGCGATGCCCTGAACCTGGCACTAAGGGAAGAGATGCGCCGCGACCCGTCGGTTGTCACCTGGGGTGAGGATGTGGCCCTTTACGAGGGGTCTTTCAAGGTGACCCGCGGACTCCTTGCCGAATTCGGGGAAGAGAGGGTCAAGGATACGCCCATATCGGAAAACACCATCATCGGCGTGGCCATAGGCGCGGCGATGGGAGGGCTTCGGCCGATTGCGGAACTGATGACGGTGAATTTCGCCCTGCTTGCCATGGACCAGATCATCAACCACATGGCGAAGATCAGGTACATGTTCGGCGGCAAGACCTCACTGCCGATCGTCATTCGGGCCCCGGGGGGAGGCGGAAGCCAGCTGGGTGCCCAGCACTCCCAGAGCCTTGAAGCCTATTTCATGCATTGCCCCGGCCTCTATATTGCCGTTCCCGCCACTCCCGCCGATGCAAAAGGACTGCTGAAGACCGCCATTCGCGACAACAATCCGGTGATGTTCCTGGAACATGAACTGCTGTACAACAGCAAGGGAGAAGTTCCGGAAAACGACGACTTTACCATCCCGTTCGGCAAGGCCAATATAATGCGGGAAGGGCGGGACGCGACCATCATCGCCTATTCGCGCATGTCGATCGTTGCCCTTATGGCGGCCGCGGAACTGGAGAAGGAGGGAGTCTCGTGCGAGGTCGTCGACCTGCGCACTCTGAACCCTCTGGATAAAGACACGTTTACCGGTTCCGTGAAAAAGACCGGCCGCGCGGTCGTCGTTTCGGAATGCTGGCGGACCTGTGGGGTGGGGGCGGAAATAACGTCAATCCTCTATGAGAACTGCTTTGATATTTTGCTTGCACCTGTGCAGAGGGTTTCCGGACTGGACGTGCCGATGCCGTACTCCCGCAAGATCGAGAAACTCTGCATTCCGCAGGTGGAAGACGTGATGAAGGCTGTGAAGGAGACACTGCAAGCGGAATACTGAGTAAAGCAGGCACAGGGAGAAGGGGTAATGCGTTTGCTTCGCTCAAGAGCTGATGGGTTCCAACGCTTTAACCCTTTAACTCATCAACGCTTCAACCCATCAACGCTCACAACGTGAGCACTTTCGAGGTATATATGGCTAGTGAAATTACCATGCCCAAGCTGTCGGACACCATGGAGGAGGGAACTCTCGTTTCCTGGAAAAAGAGTGTGGGAGAGAAGGTGAAGCGGGGCGACATTATTGCCGAGATTGAGACCGACAAGGCAAACATGGACCTGGAAGCCTTCGTCTCGGGTGTGCTGCTGGAAACACTCGTCAAGCCGGGGGAAGTCGTGCCGGTCGGAACGGTAATCGCGCTCGTGGGTGAGGCAGGGGAAAAGCCTGCCGCAAAGTCGCCTGTGGAGCCGGAGAGAAAACCCGCAGAGGTTGAGCAGCCGAAACCCCAGGAAATAAAGGCCTCACTGCCTGAAGAGGAGAAAAAGGCTGAGAAAACAGAAAAAGTCGCGGTGGACATATCCGGTGAAGAAAAGGCTTCTCCGCTCGTACGACGCATGGCGCGCGAGAAGGGGGTCGACCTGGGCCAAGTGAAGGGTACCGGCCCGGAGGGGAGAATTCTTCGCGAGGATCTGGAAAAATACCTTGAGGCGCCGGAAAAGGCAGGGAAAGAAGGAATTGTCGAACCTCCCGAGGCAATATCGGAAGCTGCGGGCGCCGAAGGAAAAGTAGAGCCCTTTACCCGCATGCGCAAGGCCATTGCCAGGAGCGTGGTCGCTTCCTGGCGCACTATCCCCCATTTTGCGGTAAGCATATCGGTGGATATGGGGGCGGCGGAGGCGATGCAACGGAGTCTGAGGGAAGCGGGAGTATCCGTTTCGATCAATGATCTGATCATCAAGGCCTCAGCCATGACACTGCGCAAACATCCGCGTCTGAATGCGTCATTTTCCGACGACGGAACGGTGCTCTATCCGGAGATCAATATCGGTATTGCCGTTAGTGTTGAGGGAGGGCTTCTGATTCCTGTCGTGGAAAATAGCGATACTCTCTCCCTTAAGGAACTTGCCGCGAAAAGCCGGGATCTTGTCGAACGGGCAAGGCAGGGCAAAATCAGTGAACCGGAAATCTCCGGCGGCACCTTTACCGTTTCCAACCTCGGGATGTTCGGGGTGGATGAGTTCTCCGCGATCATTTACCCAAATCAGGCCGCTGTTCTGGCCGTTGCCGCCATACATGACTCCGTGGTCGTACGGGAAGGCCGAATCGTCCCGGCGAGGATGATGCAGGCCACTCTCTCTGCCGATCACCGGCTCGTGGACGGTACTGATGCCGCCAGGTTCCTCTCCGATTTGAAAAAAAATCTGGAAAATCCCCTTGTGATGCTGGTCTGAATGATGAAAATACGTGATCTCGGGTTGATGGATTTCGCCGGAGCCTATGCCTTGCAGGAACAGTTGGCGGAGGACCTTTTCAAGGGGCTGGAGGCTGAAACGCTCCTTCTTCTTGAACATCCCCCGGTGTATACCATCGGACGCGGCGGGAGCGAAAAAAACATACTCGATGATGCCGTCGAGCCGATACGCATCAACCGCGGTGGTGATGTCACGTTCCATGGGCCGGGGCAGCTGATCGGCTATCCGATTATTGACCTGGGGGCGCGCGGCCGAGACCTTCACCGTTATCTGCGCTTTCTCGAAGAACTGCTCATCCGCATCGCCGGGGATTTTAAGGTTAAGGCAAACAGGTTTTCCGGCCGGACCGGGGTATGGACCGGGCAGGGAAAACTCGCATCCATAGGAGTGGGGGTGCGCCGCTGGATAACCATGCACGGTTTTGCCCTTAACGTTTCAACGGACCTGGAGAGATTTTCCGCCATTAACCCGTGTGGAATCGCAGCATGTCCGGTCACCTCTCTGGAAGACCTGTGCGGTATTTCCGTGCCGATGGAGGAGGTCAAGGAGGCGGTGCGGAGGCACTTCGATCCTCTGTTCCGACAGTGGTTGCCCGTTGATCGAAAGTCTGCTGCGTGTGATGCGTGATGTGTTTCGAAAATCTTTTTCGTCGCAAGTAGTGCGTTGCACGCGGAACGCCGCACGTTATACTTGCAAATATAATGCAATTTTTCTTATTGGAGGAGGATCTTATGTCTACTGATGATCTGAGAGTACCTGTGGAGAAACTTTCCTGGAAATGCCCCGAAGATTTCTTTGAATTCCGGACCACCGAAGAGCTACCCGAACTGGAAGGTACAATAGGTCAGGAGCGTGCCGTGAGATCCATGGATTTCGGCCTCGGCATGGTGGAAAACGGGTTCAACTTGTATCTCGCCGGTGAAACCGGAACGGGCAGAACCTCATCCATCATGAACCTGCTGAAAAAACGGGCGGCAGCCGAACCCCATCCTCAGGACTGGTGTTATGTCTACAATTTCAAGAATCCGGACAGTCCGACCTCCCTGTCCGTCCGCGTCGGTATGGGCAGACAGCTGGAACAGGATATGCGGGAGCTGCTTCAGGAAGTGAGGAACGACATCCCCAAGGCTCTGCAGAGCAAGGAATATGAACTGGACAAGACGAAGTTCATACTTGAGAACCAGGAGAGGAATAACCAGCTGTTTACGGTTCTGGAGAAGGAAGCACAGGAAAAGGGCTACGCCTTGCAGAGAACAGTTTCAGGCCTGGTAATGGTGCCCCAGAAGGAGGGGCGCAATTTGACACAGGAAGAGTACGAGGCCCTCCCTGCCGAGGAAAAGGAGCGAATTGACTCAACCGGCAATGAACTGAAAGGGAGGCTGGCTGACGTGCTCAGCGAGGTGAGGGAAAACGAAAAGGCGGTCAAGGAGGCACTGGCCAAGTTGGACCGTACTCTCGGATTGTCCGCTGTGGGGCATCACATCGAGCCTCTGAAAAAAAAGTATGCGGAGTATCCGAAGGTCATCCGTTACCTCGAATCCGTGCAGGAAGACATATTACTCAATCTGGAAGATTTCAAGGGTGCTGAACAGCAACAGCAGGTAATTCCGGGCCTGAGGCTTCCGACACCCCAGGCCCCATCCTTCGAACGTTATACTGTTAACGTTTTTGTGGACAACATGAATACCGTCGGCGCGCCCGTGGTGTACGAGGCTAATCCCACCTACAATAATCTGTTCGGCCGTATCGATCATGTCATGCAGATGGGAGGGGTCGGCATTACCAATTTTACCATGATCAAGCCGGGCGCCCTGCACCGGGCGAACGGCGGTTATCTGATCATGGACGCGCGCGAGGTGCTTATCAATCCCTTTGCCTGGGAAGCACTGAAGCGCTGCATCAGAAACAACAAGATAAAGATAGAGGACGTGCTGGAACAGTACCGTTTTGTAACAATCGTCTCTCTGAAGCCCGAGCCGGTTCCCCTAAAGGCAAAAATCATCATGATCGGTTCGCCGATGATTTATTATCTTCTGTACTATCTGGAGCCGGAATATCGGAAGCTTTTCAAGGTCCGGGCCGATTTTGACGTGCGCGTAACCAGAACTCCCGACGTCCTGA
>DATEVI010000123.1:0-3481 GCA_035281865.1 Geobacteraceae bacterium
CTCCAGAGGGGTTTTATGACCCAGGGCAGGTAGAACCAGCTCGTATACAAGGCAATGTCCGTATTGGAAATCCCCAGTCTTTTATAAAGAATGACGGAAACCGTCATAGCGATAATATACGGTATGCCCTCGGCAACATAAAGGGAAGGAACCCACGCAAAGGGCCGGCGCGCCGCCGGTTTATTTTTCATGGCATCCCCTATTTTCTTTCATCCGCCCTCCATCCCCAGCGAGCCTTTTATAGGATTTCCCGGATATTCGTCAAGCACAATAGAAGAGTAAGCAAACAAACGCGGCCTTCACCTTAATCAGTAACCTCGATCATGTTGATAGGTTATAGATTATTTATTGAAATCTACTATAAAAAAGAAATGCCGAGGATTAACGAGTACAGGAAGCAGTCCTCCGAATCTGCCCTCGAAAATTATTTCAAGCTGCCTTCACGGATGACTGACGATTTTTATGTTGATGGTCACATTCACATCCGGAACGACAAGGGGGCTCGGTTCCCTGTTAATCCTGCCAATCGCTTCAAGAAGATCCAGTAACGCTGCGACATTCTGCGCTGCGATTTCAGCCTTCAGAAATTCACTTCCCTTAAGGTGCTGCCTTTCGATGATCCGGGCGTTGACTTTACCGAGACGCGCTTCGATCTCCCGGATGGCGACGTCCGTATCTCTTACCTGAATCGTCAGGTCAATGGCCGATCGCTTTATGGCTGCCACAGTCGTCATTCGTGACGGTGAAGGCGCGGACGTCGTTTTTGTGCTTTCCCCGGCAGTGGCGCCGGGATCGCTCATCTTCTCTTTCCGTTTCTGTTCCGGCAGGAGAGCTTCAAGCGACTTGTCGGCATCCTGCTTTCCGGCCCTGTCCTGCGCCTTGCTCAACGCCTCCGTGGACGGCGGTACTTCCTTTTCTCTCACCGCCATGACCGTGTCCGCGGGTTTCATGGCCGATGGACGCTCCTCCCGTACCCGTACCCGCGCACGTGAATCGGCTGTCCTTTCCACTTTACCACCGTTTTTGAGCGGAGGGGCGGAAAACAGATGCTGGTTCTTTTCGGAAAGATCCCCGGCGGGCGCCCGCTTGACCGGCGTGACGGCAGAAGGGGATACAATAGTCTTGGGGGATTCAGCCGTGACCTGGCCTTTTCCAAGTTCGGTCAGGGGTATGGGAAGCGGCGCCATCTGTTTCGTTTCCGGCTCACCTGTCTGGTAGACGTGGAAAGCCAAGACGGCGACGAGGAGCGTGGCCAGGGCCTGAATGGGGACCTTGATATGCAGCGGATAGAAGAGCCTCCGGAGGATCCCCTGTTTCTGCCCGGCCTCTTCTCTGACCCGGGACATGATTCTCTGCTCGAAGAAAGGCGGCGGTTCCACCTCTCCGAGGCCATGCACGAGTAGTTCCGTTTTCTTCAGGTCCGCAAAGGCCCGGCTGCAGCGGGGACATGAGGTAAGGTGCCCCGCGATGCTTTTTCTCTCTTCCGGGGAGAGGAGATCCTCCAGATAGGCCGGAAGCCGATTTTCGATCTCGTTGCATGTCATCTCAGATCACCGAGTACCCGTAACAGGCCGTCTTTCAGGGAGTTTCTGGCCCGGAAAAGCCGCGATTTGACGGTTCCCTCGGGCAGTTTCAGCATGACACCGATCTCTTCGTAAGAGAAGCCCTGGATGTCTCTGAGGACCAGCACTTCCCTATGTTCGCCGTCGAGGAAGCCGATGCATTCCTGGACCTTCGCCTCTAACTCCCGCTTCTCGAGCTGCTCGATGATCGCCCCCTCCTGGGAACGAGGCTCGTTCAGGAAACTTCCGTCTTCCGATTTCACGGGATCATCGAACGACCCTGCCTCACGGCGGGAACGGGCGGCCTTTTGCGTCATATGACTTCTCGAATGATTCAGGACGATGCCGCAGAGCCAGGTGGAGAAGCGGGCATCTCCCCGGAATTTTCCGATGGCCCGGTAGGCTGAAAGGAAGGCCTCCTGCACCACGTCGCAGGCTTCGTCGTAGTCGCCGATCATCCTATAGGCTATGTTGAGCATCTTTTTCTGGTGCCTCCTGACCAGGAGCGAGAATGCCTCGGTCTCGCCTCGCCGGCAGCGTGCGACAAAACCGGCGTCATCGTCTTCCAGGGACACGTTCCGATCCCTTCGGGCTTCCGGAACATGTCCCCGACGCCGGTTCTGCGCATCCACTGGATCAGGGTTCTCCGGCAAGGTGTTTCCTCCCGTCATTGCGTGCGGAGCAGGGTCATCAGGTAAATCAACATTACGTTGTAAGAGTAACACGTTGCTCCGCTCCGTGCAATGATGGAAAACCCATGGTTTTCACCCTTCGGCCTGTCGGGACCGCAAGCTCAGCGGGGGCGGAGGGGCGTAACCGCCGTTGTCCCAGAAGCGGTTGGGCGGACGGCGGAGCGGTTTGGCGCATTCAACCACCCCCAGTTTACAGAGGGTCGAACGCCACTCGTACTTGAGGTAGATGGTCTCCACCGCACGTTTCTCCGGCTCAAAGGCCACGATCTGCGAGGGGGAATACTCGCCCCGGCCATAGCCGGTGCCGGCGCTCTCCAGCGCCTGTTCTGACCTGGCATCCTCTCCCTTCATCAGCTTGCCGGAGTTTTCCCGAGAGGCAGGAGCTGTTTCCGCTTTGTCAGCCGAACCTGCCGCTTTGCCTTCATAGCCGCGTGGACTGGAGGGAACTGTCCGGGACAGAGGCATTGGCGTCTCGTAGCACTGCACCTCGGGATAGATTGCCACGGTGATCACCCCCATGGCGCTCTCGTCGCCGAACGCCGCAGCATAAGAGTCGGGTACGTCGGTGAAGTAGAAGCGATTGATGTGATCCTGGGCCGTGCGCCAACCTGCGAATTCTCCTGAACCGTATGGTTCAAGAATGTACATGCGCTCGTTGTTCTTCAGCCAAGATTTCGTGCCGCTGATGATGTTGCGGCCATCCACCGCGATGACCAGCCCGACCCTGCGGTTGAGACGGTTCTTCACTTCGATGCGATAGTGGTCCCCCTTGATCGCCTCGGCGTACACTTTGCGTACCCCGTGGCGCATTTTCACCGGGTAGGTCGGCAACGTCCGGCCGTCATCGGTTACGATCCGTACCTCCACGGCATCCCCGACGCCCCCTGCCCATGCGCTTGTCGCGCACACCACGATTGCCAGAATGACGATTGCGATGGTTTTCATGATCCGTTCCTCCTTAGTAAGTTGTATTTCTAACCTTAGACAGGAGTAAGAAGAAAAAAGTTCCCGGAAAGTTTTTGCGTGGAGATTTTGTAATTTTTTGCTATACTTCGCAACGAGAAAAACGAACTCCTATCAAATCATTGCAGGGAGGAATGAAATTGGAAGAATACAAAGTGCTGGGTCACAGCATACCCCGCATTGATGGCCCTGCCAAGGCCAGAGGCGCGGCTGAGTACGCCGGGGATTTAGAGCTGCCCGGCATGCTCTATGGCAAGATACTCA
>DATEVI010000124.1:0-5395 GCA_035281865.1 Geobacteraceae bacterium
AATCGGAATCACCGCGGCAACCGGCCTGGCAAAATCCAAGGAGGCAGAGAGTTCCGCCCGTACAATCGCTGTCGCTGTTGCAGGGAGTACGCTTACATTCCGTCCATTTGAAGAGCCAGAAGTCAAAAATCACTTTACAGGTTGATCCCGGCTCACAGTCTGTGTTGTCACTGCAGTGGAGCGCGGAGGCAGGCACCGGTATCACTAGAAGGGTTACCATCACCATTATGAGTATCGCTGCAGCTAGAATGCGGTTCATTACGGGATCCTCCGTCTTTATCGGTATTCTTTAATTTTTATCTACAAATCCTATACTGTCAAGCAGCTGCCGGAAATATCGATATATCCCTACCCGTGAACAACAGTTATCACGCTAACCCCACAAGGAAACATACATGTGTCCCGGCAGACCGGAGTGGCTGTCCGCAGTTACTTCGCCGTAGGATTTCTGCAAGCGCCTGAATGGCGGCACGTTTTCATCCACGGCATTGATCCAAAGCATAATTCCGCCAAAGGCAGCCGTATTCAGACTGTGCCCGATCTCATGGGAGGATACGCTTGGTCCTGTAAAACTTCCCTGCCCCGCCAGGCCGCCCATGTTTGCAAGGAATGTGAAGTTACCCAGGCTGAATCCACCCGAATAGCCTGCAATATTTATTATGCCGCCCGTGGTTTCGATCACGCCTGTTGTTACGTCCAGGCGAATAGCAGATACACCGACGGCAAGAATTGCGAACGGAGCATTAAGGAGAAACAGGAGAAGCCCGACGATGGTCGCGGGATATGAGGCCGGCAGCAGCCAGGCGACCCAGCCCAGGACTGCATGGTAGATGCGATTTCGCGCCAGGTCCGGGATCACCGCCAGAAAGGGTACTGCGCCGAACAGGATGGCAAGAATGCCCGTCTCCGGAGCAAGCATGGCCCAGATCCCGAAGTTGAATGCACTGTTCAAGCCGAAAAAGATGCCTCTTACAAGCAGCTCCAGTGGGTTGTCCCGCAACCGCGTCGGCCGGCACGGATTGGTCGTCGCACAGTTCACCTCGTCAGCCAGCGCTGCGGTGGCGATGATGTAGAGAGAAACCTGCAGAAGAATTATGATCGCGACGATAAATGCGAGTGCCAATATTGGATCGCTCGCAGCAAACGTCCCAAATGCAGCGGGAATAAGCGATATTACCCATTCCGGAAAGACCGCCAGGCTTGCCCCCAACACCGTAGCCACTGCGGCAATGAGTACAAGGCCAACAGCAAATCCAATGACTCCTCCAAGGAAGGCCATTACTCCTCCTCGTGTTACCGTTCAATAGTGGTGAGCAAAAGGAGCTTCTGTGAATAGGCGAAACCGGGACAAGTTAATTTTAGCCCAAATAGTGATACATTCGTAAAAAGTCGTCACCCCGGCGGAGGCCGGGGTTCAGAGGTTTTATAACTTACTGAAAAGACAGGATTCCGGCTTTCGCCGGAATGACCGTGACGAAAAATAGCATTTCAGGGCATTTTGCTAGGCCATAAAACATGGCACTTGTACGCCTTCAAAGAAGGTGACTGTGAGCAACGAATTCAAAAAGAAAATGGGATGATGGTGAAAGAGGTCGTTGACCACGGCTGATCCCACATGGTAACTTGCTTCTCAGGACAAGCGAATTCCTGCCTTGGTGGCGGGACAGTTGCTGTTGACTTGGTGCGGACGATGAAAAAATTGACGAATTTATCGCTTCCTCTAGGACTGTTCATTCTCCTGTCAATCCTGCTGCATCTGCTCGTCTGGACAGGACTTTCAGGTTCCATAAATGCTTTTCTCCTGGAAATGGGCCGGATTCCACAACACGAAGTCATCGATGTCCAGGTCGCCGAGCCTCCTCCGCCTGAACCGCAGATTGCCTCCACGTCTTCCGCCGCAAACCGAACCGCGATCCATGCCCGCCCGGTATCCGACGAACCTCCTTCCCCTTCGGATGAAGTGCCTCAGTCTTCCATTTCCAATGGTTTAGCGAGTGCGGACCAGGAGCATGCGACTCCTGCCGAGGAACCATCCGCACCGGTTACCCCGTCGGAAGACGCCGGCCAGGCAAATCCTACGCCGCAAGTACCGGAGGCCGAAGGAGGACAGAACGCTTCGCCGGGAGCAGAGTCTGCTCAAACGACGGCCAATGCGAAGCCCCCACCCGACATCTTCCCCTTCGAAAGGGAACGGCTTACCTTCGCCCTGTACTGGTCCGGAATCCATGTGGGAACCGCGACGATGGAAGCGGTCAGGGGAACCGGCACGTCATACATTACTTCCGTAGTTAATTCCAATGCAGTGATATCGGAATTCTACAAGGTCCAGGACCGGGCCGAGGCGCGAATTGTAAACGGCCGGCCTGCCGGATTCACGCTCATCCAGAGCGAGGGAAAACACCGGCGCAACAGGGAAACCATCTTCGACCCGGAGCGGGACAAGGTGATATATATCAACCACCTGGACAAGAGCCGCCAGGAGCACGACATGAACGGCAAGCTCCTGTGGGATGTCATAAGCGGCTTCTATTATGCCCGCCGCCAACCCCTGGAAATAGGCAAATCGCTCCATATCAGCATGTTCGACAGCAACAAGTTTCTGAACACCGAGGTGAAAGTACTGCGTCGCGAACGAGTGAAAATGTACGACGGCAAGGAGGTCCCCACAATCATCGTTGAGCCGATACTGAAAAGCGAAGGGTTGTTCCAGAAAACCGGGGAAATCCTGATCTGGCTGACCGACGACGAGCGGCGGATGCCGGTGCGGATGGAGACGAAACTGAAGATCGGCAGAGTAACGGCCGAGCTGAAGTCGTTTTCCGTACAAAATTAGCTGGTGGGGGGACGAAGAAAAAGACAAACCTCTGCCTTCGTCAATATCCGTAGTTCGATCTGAAGCATATTGAGACCCCACAACTGGTTAAATGTAGATCTCTGGCGTCTTTAGGTTATTTCATTACTCCCTCGTATCTTCTTTCGCTCGACTGACACTGGCGCCCCCTGTAATTCGGTTAAGGAGATCCACGGAATACCGGTCACTAAACCCTCCGAGAAAAGCCAGCACATTCAGCAGTTCAATGTTCTGTATTTGCGCTTTGCCATTGAGAGCCAGTTCTCCACTCACGGCTATAAAGTAGACGATAGCGCCCATGATCATTCCAACAACTGGCTTCGCCACCAGCCACACATAGAAACGGGGAGCCAGTTTCTTTCTGAAAGCCAGTTGATATAAAACACCCACCATGCCACCCGCGAACGCCCAGACCAGAATGGGTACTGGAACGTACATTATTCGTGAATCCGGTCTGTTCCAGACAAGGTAGGCAACGCCGGATATGATTAAAAGTAGGACTCCTGAGTAGATTGCCGCTACGCACATCAGTCTCCTGTCGTCATTCATTTGTGGTCACCCCGCCATGTCTGAATTCAATGGTCGAGCCCCTGTTCCTTTCACTTCCTGACCGGTTTACTCACCACAAATATCCCGAAATTTCACCTCATTCGGTCGATCATCGACTCTTATATTGTATGAAAGCGAATAGTCTATTTCATCGTTCGATACATGCTCACGATGGTCGCCCGGCATACCGCCGGGAATCTCCGTACTGCTCGATCCCCACGTATCTCCGCCTTTTGGCCATTCCTTCTTTATCGCGGCAAGTGCGTCATTGGGGCTCCAAAAGTCCCAGTCAGTGCCCGTCACTTCAATTACAAGTTTGTCGTTATCGGAGGAAACATCCAGGAGAGGATAGTCCAGCTCAATGGGATAATCCCACCAATGCAGCGGGTCCATGCTCCAGGGCTTGGTACCGGAGGTCAGCTTGGTACCATCCGGCTTTACGGTGCTGACGGTAAAATTCCACGAGCTTTCCAGTGCATCATCGGAAAATGCCTCATCATCGGTTGAGTGAACATGTAGTGTTCTCAATCTAACACCTAATTTGAAAGTCTTGTTTTCCCGGTATCCGATGGCGAGCGTTTGACGAAGTGTAAGATCACTCTCTTTAGCTTGAGAACGCTGCTCCGGTGATATTACGGGGTTCATAGGGACATTAGGGAACATCAAGTTCTGCGGATCCGAGTTATGAATTCTGCTGGCATCCGCGTTCGGGTCCGGGTCATCATTAATCCACTGATTAGGCCCAATTTCCCGCGTGAACAAGGCATGGCCCAGTTCGTGAGCCAAAACCCTTCCGTCGGCTTCGTCCGTGAGGAGAATGAAATGTTCCGGTCTCCCATCACCCCCTTGAATTCTAAATTGCTGACAACCACTTGCAAAGCCGTCCTGCAAACGACGTCCGGGAATGTAGAACACCGCAACGGACTTGGTGATATCCGGACACCCTGGTCGGTCTATGTTGAAAAACTGGTCTCTGACAGCATCTGGAAGGGGATTACAAAGAAATTGTCCCGCCAGGTCAGTTGAATTGAGGTCAAGAGGCTCAGAAGGTGGCAAAGGAGGACGCATCTCGAAATGGACAGCCTGGATATTGATGTTGCTCTGACACCATATTGCCGAGGCCCCTGCAACATCAGCCCTTACCTTCGCTTCATCCTTGGCGGAATGTTCAAATACATATATGCATAATTCCACAACTAACCCATTTTTTGAGAGAGTTGTGTGATTCGGTGGTGTCGGTGGGTCCCAAAAGTTTCGATCTGGCATAACTACCTCCGGAGAAACAAGGATAGTAATTCGCTTTCGAGAAATCCGAGAAATCCGGGACAGATCTATTTTTTGTTAATGAGCGACAAATAAATCCGTCCCAGTTTCCGCAGTTTCCGGCCTTGGAAGGCGACATCTGGCCAGTGCACGCATATCGCACAGGCCAGATGGTTATTGGCAAAGGCGTTAACCTTTTGCCCCGCCTGCTGCGAGGGCTTTGACATCCGCGGTAGTCAACGGATTTCCACCAATGCCCCAATCGCCACTTTTCACCTCTTCCACGATGCACACAGTCACTTGGCGCATATTCTCCCCTTCGATAGACACCATAGCGTCGGTGAGTTTTTTCACAATTTCCTGCTTCTGCTCCTGGGAGAAAACTCCCTCAATTACTTTGACCTGAATCAGCGGCATATGCATTCCTCCTTTGTGATTATTAGGGGTTGGGATGATAATTACGTGCTCGGCCTCAGGTATCAGGGTTGCCGCGGCGGCCCGAGCAACGGGGTTTTAACGGGCGCGGCCAGCCCGATGAATACTACAACCTCGTGGCCTCCCGGATTCTCAAGGTTCTGTAATGCATCGATCACCCAGTTATTGGCGAGCCATACGTTGCCCGAGGGATCGATGGCTACACCAGTAACCCGAATCAGCCCGTCACTGGTATAGCCCGTATCCGGCGAGATGGGGTCACCGGTTTTAAATCCCGGCGGACAGGTCCAGGGTTTC
>DATEVI010000125.1:0-4562 GCA_035281865.1 Geobacteraceae bacterium
CTCTTTGATACTTGGGAGTACCGGATATCTGGTGACGGAGCGTGACGCGCTGGGACGCGATATAGGAGTGAACAGGCAAATTGTCACGAAGTCGTCCAAGGGCGCCAACGTTGTCCTGACCCTGGATAAGAACATTCAGTACATCGCTGAAAAAGAGCTTGCCAAGGCAGTGACCGATAGCAGGGCCAGCACAGGCATGGCACTAGTCATGGAACCGCAGACCGGCAAGATTCTGGCCATGGCAAACTATCCGAATTTCAACCCGAACTCCTTTCGCCAATATCCTATCCAAAGTCTTAGGAACAGGGTTGTAGCCGACAGCTTCGAACCCGGCTCCACTCTAAAGGTTTTTCTAATAGCGGCTGCTCTCGAGGAAAAAATTGTAAGCCCCAATGACAGCTTCAATTGCGAAAACGGAAGTTATGCGATCGGCGGCAGAACCATACACGATACCCACAAATACGGAACACTCAAGGTTTCGGAAATTCTCAAGTACTCCAGCAATATCGGGTCGGCGAAAATCGGAAGCAGGCTCGGTCAGCAAAGGCTTTATAGTTATCTGAAAAATTTTGGATTCGGAACAAGAAGCGGGATCGAGCTCCCCGGTGAAGCAGCAGGACTTCTCAGGGAGAGAAGCCAGTGGTACGGTATCGACCTTGCTACAATTTCCTTCGGTCAGGGTATTTCCATATCGGCACTGCAACTGGCCACCGCCATATCTGCGGTTGCCAATGGCGGGAGCCTCATGAAGCCGTATATCATTGACCGGGTAACGGATGATAACGGCAACGTTTTGCAGCAGTTTTCACCACAGACACGACGAAGGGTTGTTTCTGCGCAAACGGCACATGCATTGACCAGAATGATGGAAGGTGTTACCGATGAGGGTGGTACGGGGATGAAAGGCTCTGTGGAGGGGTATGGCGTTGCCGGGAAAACCGGGACCGCACAAAAAGTTGATCCTCTCACAAAAGCCTATTCGGCCAGCAAGCGAACCGCTTCCTTTGTAGGTTTTGTTCCCGCCGAACATCCCAGGCTCACGATAGTAGTGGTGGTAGACGAACCCAGAACCAACTCCTACGGTGGCATAGTCGCCGCGCCGGCTTTCAGCGAAATAGCGTTGCAGAGCCTCTGTTATCTGAGAGTTTTGCCGACAAAGATCGTCAAGAAGAAAGAAAAGGGTACTGTTGAAGTCAAAGCCCCTGAAAAAGACACGGCGCCTGTTGTCGCCGACGAAGCGGTCTTGGATGAAGGGAGCGGAGGCTCCGCAATGCCCAATTTCCAAGGCATGAGCATGCGGCAAGTTCTGAGAGCCATGGGTAAAAGCGACCTGAATGTGAAGCTCATCGGAAGCGGCAGGGCCGTGGAGCAAAACCCCCAGCCGGGGAAAAAGATCACGCCTTCCGATCAGGTTTGGGTCAAATTCATGCCATCGGCATGACATGAAGGCAAATATTGTCCCCATTTATTTTGTTGAGGAAATGAATGCGCTTTTCTGAGTTACTTAAGTCTATACATAATCCGTTACTGATCAGCGGCGACACCGGGGTGGAGATTCTCGGTCTGCACTACGATTCCCGCTCGGTGAAACCGGGGGGGCTTTTCTTTGCCTTGAAAGGGGTCGCGGCGGACGGTCATCGCTTCATTGACGTCGCCGTAAAGGCCGGCGCCGGTGCGGTTGTGCTGGAAGACGAATCATACGCTCCGTCCGGCATTCCCTTTGTTAAGGTTGCGGACGCACGACTTGCCATGTCTGAGACGGCTGCCGCTTTCTATCATCACCCAACAGGTACGATCCCTTTGATCGGCATTACCGGAACGAACGGAAAAACCACCACCACATACCTGGTCGAAGCAATATTGGCTAAAGCCGGCATGCCCGCGGCGGTTCTGGGGACCATAAACTATCGCTTCAAAGACCAGACCTTTTCCGCCCCCCATACCACTCCCGAGTCGGTTGAATTGCAGAGAACCCTTCGGGAACTTGTCGATCTCGGGGCACGAAGCGTGGTGATGGAAGTCTCCTCGCACGCCCTGGATCAGCGCAGGGTGGATGGGTGCCGGTTCGATATAGGGGTATTCACCAATCTCACCAGGGACCATCTCGATTACCATAAAGATATGGCTTCCTATCTGGAGAGCAAGAGGCGCTTCTTCACGGAATTACTGGTTCCCGACCGGCAAAAGCCGAAGCGTCATGCGGTGGTCAATATCGATGACCCTCTCGGCCACCTGATGGCACGCTCGGCCCCGTGTCCGGTAATAACGTACGGACTTGTGGCCGATGCGCGTGTTACTGCGCGTGAAGTTCACTTTTCCACCACGGGCATTTCCGGGATACTTTCTACCCCAAAGGGCGAAACGGAATTTCATTCGCGTCTCCTGGGCCGCTTCAACCTGTACAACATCCTTGCCGCCGTTTCGGCAGCCGTGGCGATGGAACTACCGCTGGAGGCAATCCGTTATGGTATCGAAGGACATGAAAAGGTCGCCGGAAGGCTCGAACGTGTCGACAATAATCTGGGCATTACTGTGCTCGTCGATTATGCCCACACCGGTGACGCCCTTGAAAATGTGCTCAAGACGCTACTCGAGATAGCTTCGGCGAGGATAATAACCGTATTCGGTTGCGGAGGCGACAGGGACCGCGGCAAGCGTCCAATCATGGGGGAAATAGCAGGACGGTATAGCGACATGACCATTATCACTTCAGACAACCCGCGCAGCGAAGAGCCATCACTGATTATGGATCAGATCCGCGCCGGTATTGATCCGCTCGGCATAAAAGAATATACTGTTCCGCAGCTTTCCGACGGATTCGCTGAAAAAGGCTTTGCCGCGGTGAAATCCAGGAAGGAGGCCATATATCTTGCCATACGTCTGGCCAAACCGGGTGATATAGTCCTTCTTGCCGGCAAAGGCCATGAGGATTATCAAATCATCGGCAGTCAGAGGATTCATTTCGATGACCGGGAAGAGGCGGCCGCAGCCATGAGGGAGCGTTTGGACAATTGATGGGCCACAGGTTTAAGACAGAGCGTAGAAACGTAGCAGATATGAATTCTGCAAAGCCGTCACGGGTATTACACTGATGTTTACATTTTCTGAATTAATTCAGGCAACGCACGGCAGAGGCATCGGAAGTTCCGATGGATCTGTATCCGGTGTTTCCACGGATTCACGGACGGTCTCTCCGGGTGATGTCTTTGTTGCGTTGAAAGGGGAGCGTTTTGACGGTCATGATTTTATTGATACCGTTTCCAGGCGTGGAACCCGTTTTTTTATAGTCGATAAATCCTGGGTGTCCGACCACGATCTGCCTCCTGGAGGTTCCATAATAGCCGTATCCGATACTCTTCGCGCCCTCGGCGATCTGGCGGCTTTCCATCGTGCCAGATTTTCCCTTCCGCTAATCGGCCTGACCGGAAGTAACGGCAAGACTACCACAAAGGAAATGCTTGCCGCTATTCTCACCTTTACAGGCCCAGGACTCAAAACGAGCGGCAACCTCAACAATCTCATAGGATTGCCCAGGATGCTCCTGCAGCTTTCACGTGAACATCGGTGGGCAGTCCTGGAAATGGGTATGAGCGAACTCGGCGAAATTGATCGTTTGGCGGAAATAGCGCAGCCCGATATCGGCATCATAACCAATGCGCTGCCTGCCCACCTGGAGACTCTGGGCACGGTCGAGGCCGTTGCAAGGGCCAAGGGAGAATTGTTCCTGCGCCTGGAAGAAGGGGGATACGCCATATGCAACGCCGATGACCCGCTGATTTCACGCTGCCCGTCTCCGCCTGGCGTCGAACGAGTATCGTTCGGATTCCGGGATGGTGATATAAGGGCCGAAGATATGATATGCCGCGGCAAGGAGGGTCAGTCGTTCACATTGCGTCTGCCGACCGCAACTATGCCTGTGTCTCTGCGGGCTTTTGGTCAGCATAACATCTACAACGCATTGGCGGCTGCAGCCGCGGCCTTTGTTCTTAACGTGGAGCCAACGCTTATCAAGACGGGCCTGGAGTCCTTTTCACCGTACGACAAACGCTTCTCCCTGGAAGAAGTCGGGGGAATTACGCTCATCGACGACAGTTACAATGCCAATCCAGGTTCCATGAAGGCTGCTCTCCTCACGTTGCGAGATATCCGGGAAGAATCCCGGGGCATTGCCGTCCTTGGCGACATGCTGGAACTGGGCGAGGCTTCCCAGAGTGCCCATGAGGAATTGGGAAGGTTGGCTGCCTCATGCATCGACAGGCTTTATGTAATGGGCGAGATGGCCGATGCCGTGGTCAGTGGTGCATTGGACGGAGGCCTTGCTCCGGATTCTATTGTCATGGCGTCTGATCATGCGGAGCTGTTGAAGGACCTGCTTGCCGTCATTGAAAATGGGGATTACATTCTGGTTAAAGGGTCGCGTGGAATGAAGATGGAAGCAGTGGCTGAGGCAATCCGGAATGCGCGGAACTCCAATATGGGGAAAGGGGCTCTTGCCTGATGCTGTATCATCTTTTATATCCACTGGCGTCCGATTTTCATTTCTTTAACGTATTTAAATACCT
>DATEVI010000126.1:0-4266 GCA_035281865.1 Geobacteraceae bacterium
CACCTGAGTTCGCACTGCATGCATTCTATGCAGGCCTCCAGGTTTTTTACGGAAGCGGTAAAACCCTTCATTTCAAAAACCCTGGTAGGGCAAAACTCAACGCAAATATGACATCCCTTGCAGTATTTTTCATTAATTTCGATAACAGGAAGGTGTTTCTCCATCAGGACTGCACTCCTCAGCCGAAATAACATCAAGTCGGCCTACAATATATTCATCTTCACCGTCCGCGGGAAGATATTTTTTCATATTATACGTGATGTCGAAATACATCAACAAATTTGAGATGATACCTAGGCGGCAAATAATGGGGCTTTTGGGGACAAACAGACAAGACCCCCCGGAGAGAAGTCTCTTGAGACGGGGCCTGAGTAGAATCTAGAGACGTGCCACTGCACATCTCCGCAAAAAACGGGGTTTTTTTCTGCTAAAGCTGCAGATTATCCACTAAAGCCTTCACATGTGACACGGATTCATTGAACATCGCCTGCTCTTCCGGAGTGAATTCCAGTTCGATTATCTCCTCGACACCATTGGCGCCGAGCAGGCAGGGTACACCCACAAAATAACCATGCACTCCATATTCGCCTTCGAGCAAAGTACAAACCGGAAGAACCCTTTTCTGATCCTTGAGAATAGCCTCGGCCATGACCAATACGGAATTGGCGGGAGAGTAGAATGCCGAACCCGACTTGAGCAGACCGACAATCTCGCCTCCGGCATGTCTGGTCCTTTTTATCATGTCAGACATGACCTCCTGCGCCCTTGCGGCCCCGTATTTTTTTTCCAGAAGATATGTAACGGGAATGCCGGCTACATTCGCGAATCTGGTGAGCGGGACCATATCGTCTCCGTGCCCGCCAAGAACCAAGGCGTGTACATCTTTGACGGAAACCCCCAATTCCAAGGCGACAAATGTTGCAAATCGAGCCGAATCGAGGACCCCTGCCATGCCCATGACTCTGTTCCTGGGAAATCCGGTTATCTTGTGACATAAGGTCACCATCGCATCAAGCGGATTTGATATGACTATGACAAAGGCATTTGGTGCGTAATCTTTGATTGCCGACGCAACGGAGCGCATAATCTTCGAATTTGTGGTTATCAGGTCATCCCGGCTCATCCCGGGCTTTCTGGCAAGTCCGGCAGTGACTATTACCAGGTCCGCGCCCTTGATATCCTCATAATTGTTTGTCCCCTGCACATGTACATCATGGCCGACCACAGGCGAGGCTTCCAGAATATCAAGGGCTTTCCCCTGGGGCACACCTTCGAGAACGTCGAACAGAACGATATCGCCCAACTCACGCTCTGCTGCAAGCTGTACGAATACACCGCCTATCTGACCGCTGCCGATCAGCGCAATTTTCTTTCTGGCCATCTATTCCCCCGCTCCCAACAATGGATTCAAAACTCGCTTTGTCTGTGTGTGTCTCCGGCAAAAAAGGTTTTGTGGCTCATTTACAGATTCCGGATAAGCTCGTCGGCAAATTCGGAACATTTCAATTCGGTAACGTCACTATCCCCTTCCGCCCTCATCAAACGGGCGAAGTCATAGGTAACCTTCCGGGCGCATATGGTCTTGCCCAGAGATGAATTGATCAAATCCGCGGCTTCGGTCCATCCAAGGTATTCGAGCATCATCACCCCGGAAAGGATGACGGAACCGGGGTTTACCTTGTCGAGATTGGCATACTTGGGCGCAGTGCCATGGGTAGCCTCAAAAATGGCGTGACCGGTCTTGTAATTGATATTGCCGCCGGGAGCTATTCCGATTCCTCCAATCTGGGCGGCAAGCGCATCGGACAGATAATCGCCGTTCAGATTGGTCGTCGCCAACACGTCGAACTCGTCCGCGCGTGTTATCGTCTGCTGCAGGGTAATGTCGGCAATGGAATCCTTGATCATCAGCATCTTTTTCCATTTTCCGCCGCCATGCGTCGGCCACAGGGCAAGCGTATCATTAATTTCTTTAACTATACCCTCTTTCTGTGCCGCTGTCATGTTATCGAAACCCGGTTCGATGGAGCGGGCATTATCTTCACTGGATATTCCAGGATTTGCCTCCTTGTTGCCCAAAATCCAGGACTCACGCTGGGAAACAGTGTTGTCACGATATCTGGTCGCAGCCAATTCATAACCCCAGTTTTTGAAGGCACCCTCGGTGAATTTCATTATGTTGCCCTTATGGACCAGTGTCACCGATTTTCGCCCGTGACGCAGGGCATATTCAATCGCCGCTTCAATGAGACGGACAGACCCTTGCCGCGAAACCGGCTTGATACCGATGGCCGACGATTCGGGGAATCGTATTTTCTTCACCCCCATTTCCTGTTGCAGGAAGCCTATTACCTTTTCGGCCTCCTGGCTTCCCGCTTCCCACTCGATACCGGCATAGATATCCTCGGTATTTTCACGAAAAATAACCATATCAACCAGTTCCGGACGCTTCACCGGAGACGGGACACCTTTAACATACCTGACAGGGCGCAGGCAGACATAGAGGTCAAGTTCCTGCCGTAGCGCAACGTTCAGGGAACGGATGCCGCCGCCAATCGGGGTTGTCAACGGTCCTTTTATCCCGACCAGGAACTCCCGGAATGCCGCAAGGGTTTCTTCCGGTAGCCATCCAAGCCCCATAGTGAATGACTTTTCGCCGGCATATACTTCCATCCATTCAATTTTTCTCTTGCCGCCATACGTCTTTGCAACGGCAGCATCAAGCACACGGACGGAAGCTCTCCAGATGTCCGGCCCGGTTCCGTCCCCTTCGATAAAGGGGATTGTCGGGTTGTTTGGTACGTTCAGCAATCCATTTTTGATTGTTATCTTATCTCCGTTGGTCGGCACTTTTATATTCTGAAAGCTCATGGCATCTCCTTTATAAGGTTTTGAACGTCATACTCTTATGATACTTCAGATCGGTACTGAACGCAGCCGGTCGTTTCCCCTCACCCGGCCTTCGTCCACCCTTTCCCTGATGGAAAGGAACTTCAGCAAGACAGGGCCTTCTGCACGGCCTGCATCACCGAAGCCGCAGTAATGCTTCGCCTGCAATCCTCGTCCCGGTCACAGTCGGTGCGAAAGCAGGGGGCGCAATCAAAGGGAGATTGAACAGTCACATGCCCCGGACCACGGGGGCCGCTCCTCCTGCCGTCGCTTGCCCGGTACAGGGATACGGTGGGCGTGCCGACCGCGGCCGCAATGTGGACGGGACCAGTATCACCGCCTATCACCAGGTCAACCTTCTTGAGAAGCGCGGCAAACCCTTTCAGTGAGTAACGGTCGATAACCCTGGCGCCGGGGCCGATGGCAGCGGCGATTGCCGCAGCGGCCGACCGTTCATCATCGTTTCCCCAGGACAGAAGGATTGTCGATTCGCGATACTTATCCAACAACATCCTGCCGACATCGACCCAACCCTCCTGCTGCCAAAACTTGGTCTGCCATGTGGTACCACAATGAAAAAGAAAAATGAGCCCGTCCGACAGGGTCGCGAGAAGGGTCCGGGCAGATTCGTCATCATCTGGGGAGGTGTGTATGTCCGAAACGAGATTAAATGCGTTGAAATCCCGCCCGAAGCAGACGCTCACCACCCTGAGGTACTGGTCGGTAATGTGATAATCCTGACGACGAACCGGAATCTGCCTGGTTGTAAAAAGGAGGTTTATGGACTCCTGAAGGTGCTTGCGGGCAAATCCGATCCGGCTGCCCGCGCCGCTCAGCCAGCAGACAAGCCCACTCTTCAGGTTTCCCTGGATATCGAAGACCATGTCGTAGTCCCGCTCCCGAAGGGCGCGTTTCATGACATCTATGTCGCGCCAGGTAGCCGGGGACAGCGGCCGTTTTCGCCACACTTTGGTGCGGACCACATGCAGACGGCTGATCAGCGGGTTTCCTTCCAGGATATTCAGAAAAGGCTCTTCGACAACCCAGTCCACCTCGATTCCCCGTGACACCTTGTGGAGATAGTCCAGCACCGGCAGAGCGTGAATTATGTCGCCGAGAGCACTCATCTTGACCACCAGAACCCTCATAACATTGACTGCTCCCAAGTTTTCATTCTTAAACTACATTCCACACGACATTCTTTTTCAGTTATGCCTTTCTTTCAGCATTTCAGCAACTGAATTAAACACTTCCTCAACAGTAATCTTTTCCATGCATTCAAGATATACCGGATTACGACAGGTCTTCGCGAAGCAGGGAACGCACTCTACCTCATCATGCCGGATAACGCGGTGCCCCTTTCCCACCGGCCCTGTC
>DATEVI010000127.1:0-4438 GCA_035281865.1 Geobacteraceae bacterium
CCGGTAGTGGCGGCGTTGATGTTCTTCACCTGCTGGGCCTCGTCGAATACGGCCACATGGAACGGAATGGCGGCGAGGATTTCGGCGTCCCGCTGCAGGATTCCATAGCTGGTCAGGACGATGTCCGCTCCGGTGAAGTCCGCGTCACGCTTCTGCCCGGCGTAGGTGACGAGCCGGAACGAGGGGTAGAAGCGGGCGATCTCGCTCTCCCAGTTAAAGAGAAGTGAGGGGGGAACAACGATGAGATGGGGAAGCCGTTCCGTTTCGCCGCAAGGGACTATCCCCTCGGCCAGCCCGGCGAGGAAGGTTATGGTCTGGACGGTCTTGCCGAGCCCCATGTCGTCGGCCAGGCAGGCGCCGAAGCGGTGCTCGTGGAGAAAGGCAAGCCAGTCGAACCCCTCCTTCTGGTAGTGGCGAAGTTCGGCCTTGAGTCCTTCGGGGAGGGGGCGCTCCGGGATCTTCTCCAGGCGGGTCAGACCCGCCAGGAGCTTTTCCTCCTCCGGCGGGAGCCGCAAATTGACGCCGTGGGCCCTGAGCTCCAGCCAATCGAGTATCTGCAGGCGCGGAATCCGGACGATCTCCCCCTTCTTCCTGCGCTTCCCCTTGGCGTCCCCGCCGCCGGTGAGAAGCTCCAGTATGCGGCGCTGCTCGTCGCCCAGGAGATAGCAGGAGTTCCCCTGCCGCAATATCCCCCCCTCAAGGAGCCGGCTGATTTCATCCAGTGCGAGCAGTTCGCCATTGCAGCGGATCTCTGGTCTGAGCTCAAACCAGTCTATACCGTCGGCATCGGCAGTGACGGAGAAGTCCCAGTTTCCGGCAGCAAGGGGCTCTCCCTTAAAGTGAAGGCCGAATCCTTCTCGGGCAAGGGCCGCTGCCAATTCCCCCAGTCGGGGGAGAAGGGTCTCGCGGCGAAGCCCCATGGAGCACGGCGATTCGCCATCGGCAAAGGGGTCGAGGCCAAAGAGACGGTAAAGGAGCCTGACCAGCCTGGCCTGGGCCGGCCGGTCCTCAATACCGAATCGCCAGCCGTCGGGGGTGGCAAAAAAGAGCAACATATTCTTTTCGCAACTATGGGCAAAGGCGTTCACCAGTCGTTTGGCGTCGGTCTTCACGGCCCGCCTGGTGAAATCGGGTCCGCCGAGTCCACGCCTGAGGGCCGTGTCGCGGGCCTTACCGGTAGTCGTCTCCAGCAGGGCAAAGCCGGTCTCGATCATGGCGACAACCCGTTTTTTCGCCCTGAGAGACTGGGGGAGTCCGGCGCGGAACCCCGGAATGAATAGCCTGAAGGTATCCGGGGAGAAAGGAAAGGGTACACCGGCCAGTTCGCCCCTTGGTGTCAGGTTGATTACCTCATCATCGAGACCGTCCTCCATCTCCAGAAGATAAGAAGGGGAGTGCGTGACGGCCGGATCCGCCGCCTGGCCTTGGGCAACGAAACGGATGCATGATCCGAACTTTTTCATGAGGACAGGGCTTACACTGACGCCAGTGAAATTGAAGGCCCGGGCGCTGGTGGTCAGGGTCGCCCCGGCATGGTCATAAGGCTCGTCGGTCAGTTCGTAAAGCTCATCCAATTCGTCGAACACCAGATCCCACAGTTTCCACGGCTCCATGTCTGAAACCGGCTGGATCGTCTTCTCCGTCGGATCAATGAAGCATTCTCCGGCGACCACCGCCTGGGCGGGGAGCGGCGAGCCGTCGGCGAGGCATTTGGTTATCCGTACGGTCCCCTCATCAAGGGAAAAGATAATTCCCGCCCGAAGAGGAGCATCGTCGAGATAAGCAAACTCTGTCTCCCTGCCGTTCCCCTGGCGAAGGACAATGGGGTACCCCCCCTTAAGCGACGAAAAGGCCTTGAAGTACCTCCTGGAGGGCTCGAAAAAATAGTGCTCCGTCATTAAGCCACGCAGATCTGCAGGCAATCCAGCCCAACCGTAAGGATGCAGCTGTTCGTTCCCTTTTCGGATGGAGCCGAAGATATGGCCGTCCCTGATTTCAAGCACCAGGCGGATATTGCCCTTGCCGGGTTTCGCCGCCATCGGTTTCGGTTCGAGAGCCGCGGCCCGCAACGCCCGTGCCCGTTCGAGCCGTTCTTGCAGCCCTTCGCTGACCGGGGGCTCCTCCAACCTGGCAGGCTCGTTGTCGTCATTCAGCCCCAAGAGTATTTCAACGTCGCGCATCAGTCGATTGCTGAAACGGAATGCGGCAAAACTCTCCGGCGACACGGCCAGCTTGAGGATCGCCCAACAGGTCACCACATGGGAGCATTGGCGTCCGGTGCTCCATTCCCGGCAGCTGCATTCGGTCAGGAGACGCGGACCGTCAGCGGTGAAGGAGATTTGTGGGCCTGCCCGAAGCTTGAGGGTCAGAGCATGTTTATCATCTCGCCATTCGGCCCCGGCGACGGATCCCTCTTGGCAGGCACCCAGTCCCAAAAAGAGCTCGTTTTTCGTGGTCAAGGAATAGATTGCCCCCGCAGGCGTGTCGCGAAGCAGCGCCAGGGGGGGCGGCAGTGTGGTGAGTTGTGTTGATTTGGTCAATATGTCAATCTCCGGCCGCCATCATGAAGATGGACTACTTCAGGTAATGCAGCGCCTCTTCCCCCAGAATCCTGACCACAGCCAGGGAAAGCAGTTCCTCCGGGGTTTTCCCGGTCGCTTTCATCATCTTCAGGGCGTAGCGGGCAATGTTGATGCCGTCCCGAACCGAATACAGTTCATCGGTTGCATGGGCCCGCTGCAGGAAATTCACCACGTAGCGAAGAATGGCATCGTCGGCAAAGGGGAGATTCTCCCGGAGAATAAGCATTTCCTCGTCGGCCTCGGGAAAATCGATGTAGATCTGCGGCTGCAGACGGGAATGGATGTATTCGGGGACCTCGAATGTGGAGGAGTCCTCGTTCATCGTCACGACAACCCGAAAATCCCTGTGGGCCTGGATCTTCAGGCCGGTAATGATCGATTCCACGTAGCGGCGGTCGTCCAGAAGCGGGGCAAGGGACGCCCACGATTTCTCGCTCATGCGGTTGCCTTCGTCGATAATCAGAACTCCCCCCCGGATCATCGCCGTCACCAGGGACGAAGCTGCATACTGTATTTTGTTGTCCGGACCGATAACCGGGGTTATGATGAGATCCTCGGGGCGGGTGTCCATGGTCGCCTGGAAGAGATACACGTCGCGTTCCAGCTTCTTCGCGGCGGCATAGGCCAAGGTGGTCTTGCCGACCCCCGGTTTGCCGATCAGACGCGGGTTGAAAGGGATGTCCCGTTCATCGATGACCATCCAGGCGGCGAGCAGTTGTCTCAATATTTCTTCCTGACCGATCCAGGTCAGGGGAAGCTCCACGGGATGGGCCAGGGAAAGTGTTATGCCGTCTATCGTTATACGTTCCATTTGAACCTCCATGGTTCATGTTTATAACACAGCGGGGGAGAATTGAAAACCGCCGGATTTACGCCTATAATGTAGCGAATCTTTGGGGAAAAAGGAGAGCCGCATGATTACCATGCAGGACATCAAGAGCCATTACCAGTTCACCGATGAAGATGCGGACCTCCTGAAGCTTGTCCGGCCGCTGGCTGAGGCCAACAGGCATCAGCTGGCAAATGCTTTTTACGACTATCTTCTGGGAATCCCGCAAACCGCCGAATTTCTCAAAGAGGACCTGGTGATGCAGAAGCTCAAACAAACCCATCAGGAATGGTTCGAACGCCTTTTCGCCGGAGATTATAACAACCAGTATTACCACACACTGCAAAAAATCGGCTATTCCCATGTCCGGGTCGGCCTGAACGCCCACTACGTAAATGCTTCAATGAATCTCATACGTCAGTTCACGATCGGCCTTATCCGGGACAATTTTCCCGACACCGAGCAGCGAAGGAAAATTATCGACGCGGAGCAGAAGATTCTCGACATCAATCTGGATATCATGAGCGCCTCGTACCGCGAAGAGGAACTGAAAAAATTCTTTGTCTCACACCGTCTGGAATCCACATTGATTCAGGCCACGGAGCGGTTCACCTACGGTCTCAACCTGGTGCTGGTACTGGCTCTTGCAGGAGTATCGATCTCGGTAGTATTGCTGTTCGTCTGGGATATCACACATATCTTCAGGGGCAATGTGGAGCAGGGCATACTCAGCTCCCTCGGTACCCTCCTCATCCTCTGGATGATGATCGAGCTGCTGGCCAATGAGATCAGGAATCTCAAAGGGGGAAGATTCAATATCCTTGTATTTATCGGGGTCATAATGGTCGCCGTGATCAGGGAGGTTCTCATCTCCACCCTGCGCCACGACGCATTGGAAACCCAGATATTCCTTGCCGGAACGCTTCTTATCCTTGGAATAGTCTACTATCTGGTGGCCAAGAGCCAGAATGAAAAAATCGCCGTTTAAAGTTTGATGCTTTCGTGAAAGGTCGCGAAAGATTCCCAT
>DATEVI010000128.1:0-4520 GCA_035281865.1 Geobacteraceae bacterium
ATTTCTACAAAAGCAGTTGCGCCGCCTTGCCGGCGACCTTGCCGGTAAGGGAGGCGCATATTCCCTTCTGCTCGGCAACTATGGTCCGGCAGCAGACGGCGCCATAAGTGTCGGCGAACCACTTGTGGAGCTCCTTGGTAAGCGCGGCCAGTCGCTTCCGGTCGTCGGTAACAACAAGACCCATCCCCATCGTCGCTCCGACCACGGCGCCGCATAGGCAGCCGGAAGCCGAGCCGCCGCCGAAGCCGGTGGCCAGATGGGTGATCTCGTCCGGCATGTCGGACCTGAAATGGTCTTTCAAAGCCTTCAACGCGGCCTCGGCACAGTTCATTTTTTTCGACCTGAAGTGCAGTTCCGCCGCGTTTTCAATCTGCAACACAATATCGCAGATATCTTTCTTCTTTTCTAATCCAAACATTTATCCTCCGCTCTAATAATGTTCACGCGTAGGTCACCCCGCAGTCGCCTTGGCTAAGGCGGGTGTCCTTGTTGCCATTGCCTGCGATGTTGCCGACGTTATCAAGGATACCCGCAAGGGGTATCCCTGCACAAGCTGAAATGTTGACCATGCGTTGGGCGCGGCAAGCAGCGCCCCTACATTTTGCCGTTTGCCGCTGCACGCCGCTCCTTCCACGAATGAACCATATAATACAAAACCGGGACGGTCACCCGGGACAGGGTGGTCGATGCGATCTCGCCGCACATGAGGGCCAGCGCGAGCCCCTGGAAAATGGGGTCGAAGACGATGACGAAGCTTCCCACCACAACCGCGGCGCCGGTCAGGAGCATCGGCCGGAAGCGCACCGCCCCGGCGTCGATTATGGCCTCGTCCAGGGGCATTCCCTCCCTGCGGCGCAACTCGGCGAAGTCGATGAGAATAATGGAGTTGCGCACGATGATCCCGGAGAGGGCGATGAAACCGATCATGCTGGTGGCGGTGAAAAACGCCCCGGCCAGGGCATGACCCGGCAAAATACCGATCAGCGTGAGCGGTATGGGGACCATGATTACCAGGGGTGTGAGGAAATTCCTGAACCAGGCGACCACCAGAACGTAGATGAGCACCATGACCGCAGCGAACGCAATGCCCAAGTCGCGGAATACCTCATAGGTTATGTGCCATTCGCCGTCCCATTTGATGGCCGGTCTCTCTTCGCTCCACGGTTGCCTGGCGGCGTATTGTCCGATCTGGTAACCGTCCGGGAGCTTTATCTTGTCGATCTCCCGTCCCATTTTCAGTATTGCGTAGACCGGCGCCTCAATCTCCCCTGCGACGTCGCCGATGACATACACGACATTTTTCAGATTCTTGCGGTAAATGCTCTTCTCTTCTTTGTCCCGGCTAACTCGGACCAGTTGAGAAAGGGGCACGTTGCCGGAGGGTGACGGGACATAAATGGAAGAAAGGGCCTCCACGGAACTCCTCTGGGAGACGGGAAGCCGGACGTTGATGAGAACAGCTTCCTTCTCACCTGGTACGTGCAGAAGCCCGGCGTCCGTGCCGGCCAGCGCCGTGCGCAGGGTTTGCGCCACGTCTTCGGTAGAGATGCCGGACAGGGCCGCCTTCTCCTTGTCCACCGCAAAGGTGTACCTGGCCTGGTCATCCTCCACATACCAGTCGGTGTCGACCACTCCCGGCGTCTTTTTGAAAATCTCCCTGATCCGGCCTGCAATTGCCAGTCTGGTCTCCTGGTCGGGCCCGTACACTTCGGCCACCAGCGTGGAAAGTACCGGCGGACCGGGAGGGATCTCAGCAACCTTGATCCGCGCGCCGTAACGGTCGGCGATAGCCTTCAGAGCCGGCCTGATTCGCTTGGCAATGTCGTGAGACTGATCTTTACGTTCCGATTTGCCGGTCAGATTGACCTGGATATCGGCCAGATTGGAACCCCTGCGCAGGTAATAGTGGCGAACCAGCCCGTTGAAATTGAATGGCGCGCTCGTGCCGATATAACTCTGGAAGTCGGTTACCTCGGGAACTTTGCGCAGGGCGTCCCCCATCTCGGCCACGATGCGGGCCGTTTCTTCCAGGGCGGTTCCGCTCGGGGCATCGATGATGACCTGCATTTCACTCTTATTGTCGAAGGGGAGCATCTTTACCGTGACGATCCTGAAGTAGAGGAGCGAGCAGGATGCCAGCAGCAGCAGGGCGACCGTGGCGAGAAAACCGTAGCGGACCTTTTTGTCGTGGATCAGTCGGCCCATGAATCTGCGGTAGAAACGCGTCAGTTTCGATTCCCCCGTGGCGGCCGTCTCTCCCGAATGGGACCTGTCCCGCATGATGCGGAAGGCGAAGTACGGGGTGACGGTAAAGGCCACCAGCAGGGAGAAGATCATCGCCATGCTCGATCCGACCGGAATCGGCCGCATGTACGGGCCCATCAGCCCGGATACGAAGGCCATCGGCAGGATCGAAGCGATTACCGCGAAGGTTGCCAGGACGGTGGGGTTGCCGATCTCGTCCACGGCCCTTATTGCCGCTTCAAGGGGCTTGAAGGTTGTAGTGGTAAAATACCGGTGGATGTTTTCGATTACCACGATGGCGTCATCCACCAGGATGCCGATGGAAAAGATGAGGGCGAACAGGGTGATCCTGTTCAGGGTATATCCCGCCATGGAAAAGACGAACAGGGTGAGGGCGAGGGTTACCGGAATGGCTATTGCCGCCACCACCCCGGCGCGCCATCCCATGAAAATTGCGATAAGGATGGTCACCGAGATGGCCGCCAGGAACATGTGGAACAGGAGCTCGTTGTTTTTTTCTTTGGCTGTTTCGCCGTAGTTGCGGGTGACGGTTACCTGGATATCGTAGGGGATTACTTTCCCCTTCAGATACTCCACCCGGTTCAGCAGGTCTTCGGCCACAGTGGTGGCGTTGGCCCCTTTCCGTTTCGCCACCGAAATTGTGACCGCCGGAAAATCGGTGTACAGCGCCTTTTGCGGGCTTTGATCCTTACCACCCAATGTTGAGTGGCGTGAAGTCGCTCCCGCAGCGGCGGCAGGTCCCAGACCGAAAAAGACGTAATCCTTCGGCTCCTCCGGTCCGTCGCGGATATCGGCCACGTCGGACAGATATACCGGACGACCGTCGGAAACGCTGACCACCAGTCTCTTAACCACCCCGGCGTTTCCCAGGAAGTTCCCGGCATCGACCAGGAAATCACGATTGTCGCCTGGAAAGTCTCCGGAACGGACGGCGACATTTCCCTTGTGCAGGGCGCCGATGACCTGCATCGGTGAAAGTCCGTAGGCGGCCAGTCTGCCGGTATCGAGGCGCACCTTCATCTGGCGGCGCAGCCCCCCCTTGATCTCGGTCTCCGCCACGTCGTCGCTCTTTTTCAGGTGGTCGCAAAGCTCGCGGGCCACGCGGCGCAGGGTATAGGAGTCGTATCTGTCCGACCAGAGGGTGAGGGAGAGGATCGGCACGTCATCGATCGATCTTGGCGAAACCAGCGGCTCCCCTGCGCCGGGAGGCAGTATGCCCCTGTTGCTCATCACCTTGTTGTAGAGCTTCACCAGGGACTTTTCCATATCTTCGCCGACCAGGAATCTGACGGTGACGATGCCCATGCCCGGTCCGCTCATGGAATAGACGTACTCGACCCCGGCGATCTCCCACATCTTCCCTTCCAGGGGCTTGACAACCCGCTCTTCCACCTCCTTTGGAGTCGAGCCGGGCAGGGGGAGATATATGTCGATCATCGGCACCACGATCTGCGGCTCCTCCTCGCGCGGGGTGACGATGACGGCATAGAGGCCGATGAGCAGGGAGGCGATGACGATGAGCGGCGTCAGTTTCGAGTCGATGAAGGCATGGGCGACTTTTCCCGCGAAACCGAGGTTATTCATGGAAGGCTCCAAAAACCGGAATTATACACATTGCATTAAATACATGCGTCCGTAGGGGCAGGCACAGGGGCCTGCCCGTCACAAGGGCACCCACAGGGGGGTGCCCCTACATCGTCATTCGCAGATATTGCTGACGCAGTATAAATAGGGACGAGCAGGACATTCTCAATGTTTAGACCAGTCACTCAACCCTTACTCCTTCGGTAACTTTATCCATACCTCCAACCACGAACCTGTCTCCGTCGGTCAGACCGGCCAGAATTTCGACCCTGTCGCCATACTTCTGTCCCGCCTTGACCAGGCGCATCCTGGTGATATTATTGGCGTCCGCTACCCAGACAAAGGTAAGTTGCCCGCGCTCCATAATTGCCGACCCGGGAACCGTTATCCCATTTTTTTCGCCTATGGGGAGCATGGCCCGTCCGAACATTCCCGACCGCAGTCCGGGACCGACGACCTCGATCTTGACCAGGTAGGTCCGGCTGACAGGGTCGACCTTTGGCACCACGTCGACAATCCTCCCGGAGGTGATTGCCTCCACCCCGTCAATGGAAATCGGCAATTTCCGGCCTGTGTTCACCTTGCCCGGCAGTGTTTCCGGCACGTTCACTTCGAGGCGATAATGCCCCTCCTCATCGACGGTCAAGAGCGGCATCCCGGGGAAAACGGTC
>DATEVI010000129.1:0-7206 GCA_035281865.1 Geobacteraceae bacterium
GGAGAAAGTGTCTTTATGGATGCGATTCAACTTGTCATACTTGATCTGGACGGAACCGTTATCGATTCCCTTGCCGACCTGACTGATGCTACGAATCATATGCTGTCCGAAATGGGCAGAGAAAAGCTTTCCGGGCAACAGGTAAGAAAGCTTGTCGGGCAAGGTGCAAGGAAGCTTGTGGAACGGGCCATGGCTGATGCTGATCCTGCCGAGATCGAATTCGCACTCGACATTTTTCTTTCCTATAATTCCTCTCACATCGTCGACAAGACGAGATTATATCCGGGCGTCAAGGAAACCCTCAAATCTCTGCGCAATACCGGATACCGTCTTGCCGTCATCTCCAACAAAAACGTTGCCCTTTGTCTACAGGTAATTGCGACCCTCGGAGTAGCAGATTTTTTTGATGCCGTCCTGGGCGCAGATACCATGCCCTACCGAAAACCCTTTCCTGAGCCCATAATCAAGCTGTTGCGGGATTTTGCACTTTCTCCGGTGAACGCCGTAATAGTCGGCGACAGCATCAACGATGTGGCTGCCGGGAAGGCGGCCGGAGTGATGACGGTGGGTTGCACATACGGGTATGGTGAAATGTCCGAACTGGAGGAAGCGGATTATCTTGTGGGGGCTTTCCCCGAACTCCTTGAATTGCCTATCCTGAACATGAAGGGGCGCGCGGCAGACCTGACACGGGGGTGAATGCCATGCATGGATGGACTGGAAAAATTCTCAAAGTAGATCTCACGGCCGGCAGGATTTGGCATGAGCGACTAAACCCGGAACTGCTCGCTGCCTATCTTGGTGGACGCGGGCTGGGTGTGCGCCTGATGCGGAACCATTTTCAGCTCGACCCGTTTGATCCGCAAATGCCGCTTATCTTTGCGGTCGGCCCACTGTGCGGCACGTCAGCGCCGGTTTCTTCCCGTATGTCCGTTGTTTCCCGTTCTCCGCTGACCGGCACCATTTTCGATTCTTCAGCGGGAGGACTTTTTCCCTGGAGCCTAAAAGCTTCGGGCTTTGATGTCCTTTATATCAGCGGAAAAAGTCGGGAACCTGCCATTTTGAAAATTACACCGGATAGTCAGGAAATACAGGGAGCCGGTACTTTGTGGGGCAAGACAATCGGGGAAACGGTAGGCGCCCTCTCCGGATACGGCAGTGTTGCCGCCATAGGCCCAGCCGGCGAAAACAGGGTCCTTTTCGCCGACATTATCATGGACGGGATGCATTCCGCCGGGAGAGGCGGCCTGGGTGCCGTCATGGGTAGCAAAGGGCTGAAGGCGGTTGTAATCAGAGGAGACATGGAGGTCGCCGTCGCCGACGGGGATTGTCTCGAAATCGCCCGGAAAAAGGCGGTACGGTTGTTCCATGCATCACCTTTTATTGTTGGAGAATCTGGAATAAAAAGATTCGGTACGCCCGCCCTAGTTGATATCATAGCGCGTGGGCGCATGACACCTACGGAGAATTTCAGGAAAACGTTTTTCTCATATACCGGAAATTATTCCGGCCCAAGCATAAACAAAGCATACGGAGCAGTGTGCGAAAGCTGTTCCGACTGTCCCATTGCCTGTAAGAAAATGACACCGGAGGGCAAAGTTCTTCCCGAATGCGATACCCTTTCCCACTTTGGGGCACTGAACGGGAATATTGACCTCGAAACCATTGTAAAAGCCAATGCCCTGTGCAATGAACTGGGAATGGACACCATTTCCGCTGCCGCGACTCTGTCTGCTTTTGGCGAGCACCGAGGTTCTTTCCTTTCCCGGCTGGAGATACTCGCTTTTCTTTTGGATATTGCCCGCCGCCGAGGCGCAGGTGATCTGCTTGCCGAGGGTTCGAGACGGGCGGCCGAAGTCTTGGGACGACCGGAACTTTCCATGAGTGTCAAGTCGCTTGAGCTTCCTGCGTGTGATCCGCGCGGTTCATACGGCACGGCCCTGGCTTATTGCACCAGCAACAGGGGCGGATGCCATCTCAGGGGGTATCCCATATCGTGTGAAATCCTGCCCGATTCTGTCCCGACGGATCGCTTTTCGTTTTCAGGCAAGGCGCGGATCAATGTTACCGCCGAAGACACTCATGCTGTGGCAGATTCCCTGGCCGTCTGCGGACTCGCGTTTCTTGGCGCAACATTGGAGGAATATGGTGAAATGTTCAAAGGGGTTACCGGGCTTGAATTTACCACGGAAGAGCTTTTGAGTATAGGATCGCGCATACATCTGACCGAACGCTTTTACAACGTAACAAACGGTTTCGAGAGTATGGAAGACCAACTGCCGGAAAGGTTCTATCGTGAACCTGGCACGGGCACGGAAGGGATCGATATCCCGCCTATCGACAGAAACAATTTTGATGAGGAATTGCAGAATTATTACCGCATGCGTGGCCTCACCCCTCGGGGGACCTTTGTCGATACAGATTTCCTGGCGAAGCAGCCGTAGTTGTGATGCTTCCGAGAGGGGCTTTCTCTGTTGGGCGGCTGGAGCGAAAAACAAATGGAGAAATTGTTGTTTGACGGTTGGTTAAAATCTAAACAGCAAATTTTTTTTGAACTTTGTATTCAAGTTTTCCGAAGAAATGTCGATATGGTAACCAGAAAGATTTGTTTGTGAGATTTTTGAACAGTGTTCAGAAGCTGCGCAGCAGGGATTCCGGGAAGTTCGAGAAAGGAATACTGTGCCGGCTTGCTGATAACCAGGTCTTTGACTGAGGATACCATATTATGAAAGTTGATCGTGTTCTGCAGAAGGTAATGTCGGCAATTCAGAGGGATGGGCTGGAGAAGCAGCAGGTAGCCGGGCAGAAAAGAGAAGCAAGCAACGTCCCGCAAAAGGATGATGTGCGCATTTCGGATTTGATCCATAATCTGAATCAGTCTTTGTCAGCGTATGAAATGTCCATCGTGCGGCCTGAAAAGGTGTCGGTGCTAAAGGCGGAAATAGATGCCGGTACCTATTTTGTGAGCGGTCAGGCCGTTGCGCAAAAAATGCTCGGTATGTCCGTCATGACAATGTGAAAGAAAAGGACGTCATATCGCCTGCGCAGACAGGAGAAAACCCGCTTGATGCGGGTTTTTTTGTGTCTTTGTGGCGGGATTTATTAATATTTTAGAAAACAGGCTTATATTTGAATGTTCAATGCAATTGCCGTGGGAGCACAGAAATAGTATGCTGGCAATCGACATGGAAACTGCTTGCGCGAAGTTATTGAAAAACGAGTTTCTGACTCTTGTCTCAGGGCTTGCTGAGCGAATGGGGGTGAAAGCCTATTTTGTCGGGGGAGGGCTGCGCGATGTACTGATCGGCAGGGAGATGAAAGATTTTGATTTTGTCCTGAGCGGTGCTTTTGAAGAGCTCCCGTCGAAATTTGCCGAGGAGGTTCAAGGGACTTTCTTCTGGCTCGATCGCCAACGATTCCAGTCGCGCGTTGTAGCGAGGCATAATGGCGATAATTTCGTTTTCGATTTTGCAGCACTGAGGGGATGCGATATTAGCCAGGACCTGCAACTCAGAGATTTTACCATAAATGCGCTTGCCCTCCTCCTTGCGGTTGAGCAAGGACAAGTGCTAGACCCCTGCGATGGGTTGGGCGACCTCAGCCAGGGGGTTATACGTGCCTGTCATGGAGACTCATTCGACGATGACCCCCTTCGGCTGCTGCGGGCCTTGCGTTTTTCAGCAGTTCTGGGGTTTTCCATCGAACCCGAAACATGGCGGAAAATCCGGGAAAAGGCGTCCTTGCTACGAAAGGTCGCTCCCGAGCGGATCAGGGAGGAGTTCTTCAAGATTCTCGAAATGCCGGATGCCGGAACCGCCTTGGAAAGAGTGTATGAATCCGGA
Source organism: Geobacteraceae bacterium (assembly GCA_035281865.1). Taxonomy (GTDB): domain Bacteria; phylum Desulfobacterota; class Desulfuromonadia; order Geobacterales; family Geobacteraceae; genus CAIWTU01. The sequence goes on from DATEVI010000129.1 coordinate 3,843, forward strand.
CTTCTCACGGAAATCATCCCTTTCTGTTTCGGGCCGGAGGAGAATAACCGAACCCGCGAAGGGCAGGGCATAAACAAAGTGCATGAGGTTGAATCTGTTATTTGTGAAACCGGTCGCTTTTTCCCTGACGAAGGTAAACAGATCCGCGATTATCTTTCCTCTGAAGTGGAATCGGGAGTAACAATCGCTTCTCTAATGAAACTTGCCCTGCTGCTGTGCGAGAATGAAATTGCACAGGCAACGGTTAAGGTAGTGGCTGGGAAATTGAGGCTTGGATGCAAATCCCGGCGATTTCTGGAAATTCTTGGCAGAGAAGCACGGCCGGTATTGGCAGAATCGGGGCGGAAACTGACAGAAAGAGCCATGTACAGATTCTTCAAAGACCGTGAGCCGGCAGGTTTGGCAGTCCTTATTATCGCTCTTGCTCGCAAATCGCTACACGGAGAGACTTGTTTCCGGATAACCAGTTACTATTTCAAGGAATACCCGAATGTGCGTGAAGAAACGCTCCTGTCAGGGGAAGAGATCATGAATCTTCTCGGCATCGGTCCCGGAATAAAGGTTGGAGAAGTCATGGAGTGTTTGAGGAATGCGGAGAGCATGGGACTGGTAAATAGCAAGAAAGAAGCGAGGGACTTCCTGGGCAAAAACATGTTGACAAAAGATGAGGCTGTAATATAAATATAACCAGCCTGTACGCGGGAATAACTCAGTGGTAGAGTGTCAGCTTCCCAAGCTGAAGGCCGGGGGTTCGAATCCCCTTTCCCGCTCCAGATAAAGTCAGGGGGTTAGGTCAGCACGGCCTGCCCCCTTTTTATTTTCGTGCAATTTTCCATGCAACCCATAAACTATGCAGCCTTTGCCGAGAGAACGGGTTTTGATTGTGGCCTATTGTCCCATACGTTGCATGCATCATGTATATTGTGAGTTATGAAGTGTGAGGACAGGAGGTTATACGTTCACAAATGAAAGAACGAGGTTCACCGTCAATGAACCCCAAAGCGGCGCGACCCTTGGCACTTCCCGGTCAGACCATCGCCATGGAGACCCATTGCGGCAAGATCTTCATCACCATCAATCATGACCCGTTAACTGGTCTGCCGGTGGAAGTGTTCTGCCGCTTCGGCAAGGCGGGTGGCTGTGGCAGCGCCATCATGGACGGGCTGACCCGTATGATAAGTTACGGGTTGCGCTCCGGAATGGAACCAACGCAGATCATCAGGGGGTTGTCCGGTATATCTTGCCACCACGGCGCCAAAACCTGTATGAACGCACTGGCTGAGGCCGTACAGCAGGCCATTATGGAGTAAGAAGTTCATTCTCTCATAACGGCACAACGGATAGCATTACTCTCGTTGCGAGTTACAATGTAACTTCACTGCAACCTTCAAAATTCTTTATGTATTACAAATACAAGTCAAAACGTGAACGTCAGTATTACACAAGTGAATTTAACTGCTTGACATGGTCAGTCGAAAACTGTTAGGTTCACCGATAGGAAAAGACGCTGAGTTGTCAAAAGAGATATTGTAAGCCCCTGAATATACGGGGCTTTTTTCGTCAGCGCAAAAGTGCTAGGGTGCGAACGGATTGTCGGTTGCCCGACTTGCATTGTTTGCCGAAGACGACTTGAAATATTTCGAGTGACAAGGATATTTGATCAAGGGCATTGCCGGTGTTCTGATGAGGAGAAAAAGGAGTTTTACATGATTCAAAGGAAATTGTCTGCAGGAGATATTATTGAGGCTCGTTGCACTAAGTGCCGAGCTGTGTTGAATCACAGGATCGTTGCCATGGTGGAGGAAAGGCCGGTCCGCGTGGAATGTAATACTTGTGGTGGCGTTCACAATTACTACCCGGCCGGCGAGAGCAAGGCGCCGGCAAGCAGGTCGGTGGTTCGCAAGTTGGATGCCTCACCGCGCAAGGCTGAAAGAGGGCAGAAGTGCACAGACCCGGGAGAGTGGGAGTCTCTATATAAAGCCGTGGACAGGAGTCAGGCTGCTACGTATGACATGAATGGAAAATACGCGGCGAATGACACCATAGAGCATCCAGTTTTCGGCTTCGGGGTGGTAAAGCTCACGATAAGGCCGAACAAAATGGAGGTTCTTTTCCAGGAAGGGAAGAAGCTGCTTCGCTGCAGCGTATAGGAGGGCCGAGTCAGCTGATGCCCAACTTCAGTTTTACCTTCGGGACTGCACCTGACTCCGGGAACCCCGCTAGGAATTGCTCAAAGAAATCACGTGCTACTTCCGCAAGCCCCATTTCGTCCAGTATCGATGCGTATTGGTATAATGCCCGTTCCCGAATATCGGCAGGAGCGTCTTTTGTGTTCACGATACTCTCGAGACAGCGCGCAGCCATATCAAGGTCTTTCTTCCGGTAATAGATTCCGGCCAGGCGGTACTGGACCTCGGGCTCCACTCCGGTCATGTATTTTTTGTAATACTCTTGATAAACCTCGGCTGCCTGCTCAGGTGATGCTGCAATCAGGAGCCTTATAGCCTTTCGGTATGAATCGCTTCCTTCCTCGGATGGGGTAAATTTCGATTTGATCCGGGCGAGGTGGAGGAGCGCTTCCGCATTTTCAGGATTTCTTTCAAGGGCGATGCGAAGCGAATGTTCACCTGCCCCGTAACCGACACTGGACACTGCAGCCTTTGCACCGATCTCCAGGTGTCTCTCTTCGATGGCGCCTTCTCCCAGCTTCAGGAAAAAAGCCAGTCCGATACCCGCGAGCATCCCGCCGATGTGTGCCCAATGGCCGACGTTTGAAACATTCTGACCCGTTATCTGGCCGATTCCGCCGCTCAGGTCCATGAAGAAGAACAGGCCGATGATCACCAGTGAATTGAGTCTCACCTTGAAGCTTATCGGAAAAATCAGGGAGAATATCCCGAGGATAGGCAGGGGAAAGACCATGCTCTTGAAGTAGCATCGTACGGCGAAAATCCCCATTATCCCGGCAATTGAGCCGGAAGCCCCGAGTATGTGCCCAGGTGCGCCGGTCGTAAGAAAATTTATGAAGATAAAAGCTAAAGTCGCCATGAGGCCGGTGATCAGATAAAGGAGCAGAAATCGTCGACCGCCGATTCTTCTTTCCACCACCGTGCCCACCACCCAGAGGAATACCATGTTTCCCCACAGATGCCCGCCGCTTCCATGGAGGAACAGGGACGCGAAGGCACTCAAGGGAATGTTCCAAAGGTTCGGCTCGTAAGGGATGAAGATGAGGTTATCCATGATGAACTGAAAGTCGACGAAGGGGTTGAGTTCAAACACGTAGAAAACTGCTACGTTTGCCAGAATGAGGCAGTACGTCACCAGCGGTATCTTTTCCTTCTTCCTCTCTCCCTCGGCGTAC
>DATEVI010000130.1:0-5020 GCA_035281865.1 Geobacteraceae bacterium
TCCCCACGAAACCGAGAAATACATGGTCCATTGATTTTCCTGTGCGGAAAATTGTTACTGACGAAAAGGCGGCTACATGCCGCCTTTTCTTTGTCGTCAATTTAATTACCTTCCCGCATGTAAACAAATTAGTTCTGTCAGCGAAAACGCTCGTATGGTAAAATTCGACGATTTTTCGATCCGAAACAAATGAAAGGCACTTCCATGACTCTCGCGAAAAGGGACGAGATACTGCATGTTATCGACACCCTTGCCTCACGGTACCTGCGCGGCAAGATCAAGGCCGTCAAACTGTCCATGATTGCCCTGTTATCCGGAGGCCATGTGCTTCTGGAGGACATCCCGGGGCTGGGAAAGACCACCCTGGCCCTGGCCCTGTCCGGGGCACTGGGTCTTTCCTTCGGCAGAATTCAGTGTACCAGCGATCTGATGCCGTCCGACATCACCGGTCTTTCCATCTACAACAGGGAAGAAAGCGCTTTCAAATTCATCAAGGGACCTGTTTTCAACAACATAGTTCTGGTGGATGAGATAAACAGATCGATGCCCAGGACCCAGAGTGCCCTGCTGGAGGCAATGGAAGAAAGGAAAGTGACCCTGGAGGGGACGACCTATCCACTTCCCGTTCCATTCCTGGTTATAGCCACCCAGAACCCGATCGAGCAGGTGGGGACCTATCCTCTTCCGGAATCCCAAATGGACAGGTTCCTTATCCGTACCGGCATCGGCTATCCACCGGAGAACATTGAAAAGGCGATCATCAAGGGGGGCAGCATCCGGGATGAAATCAGGAACATGCCGGTGATGATTCCTCACGAGGACATAATCGCAGCCCAAAGATGTGTAAGGGAAGACATATACATTTCCGATAAGATTGTGGACTACGTCTTCAGAGTGGTCCATGAGACAAGAAGCCACCCACTCATCATGTCCGGCATTTCCACGAGAGGCGGAATCAGTGTGGCGGATGCGGCGAGAGCCCATGCCTATCTGGAGGGCCGGGACTATGTCGTCCCGGAGGATGTGCAAGCGGTTGCCGTGGCTGTCGGCGCCCACCGTCTCTTGCTCAATCAGGAAAACGAGGGTCTGAACAAGGAGGAAGTATTAAATTCGATACTGAAAAATATCCAGGTACCGCTGGCCTGAAACTGACCAAGGCCGGAACCCTGTATATCATCCTCACCCTTGCCATCGGTTTCGCGGCCGTAAATACCGGGAATAACCTACTTTTTCTAATAGTTTCCGCGCTGCTCGGTTTCATGGCGGTTTCGGGCATCTTCGGATGGCTGAACATCCGGCGCATAGGCATCATCATCGAACTCCCGGATGAGATATACGACGGAACAGACACGATGGCGTCTGTTCGCCTGGTAAACAGGAAGTCGGTCATGGCCTCTTTCCTTATCAGGGTAAAGGTTCTTGGAGCGGAGGTCGGCTTCACCATGGTCAAGGGCGGCGGGAAGGAAACCGGCTCCGTCATTACAAAGGTGCTCGGGAGAGGATTCAGACCGCTGGGTGAAATTCGGGTAGAGTCCGGTTTTCCCATAAACTTTTTCGTCAGAAACAAAAAGTACGAAATTTCCGAACGATTTGTCGTTTTTCCCAAGCCCAGCTCTTGCGCAGTGTTAGCGGGATTCGACGGCAAAGGGATGCGAGACGAGACGGTTGCCCGCCTGAAAGGGTCTGATGGTGACGTGCTGAGAATACGTGATTATACGGGAACCGAGCCTCTGAAGCTTGTTCACTGGCGTATTTCGGCACGACACGAACAGCTGAAGGTCAAGGAGTTGGCGGCAGGTGCGAGTCAGCCCGTCATACTCGACATCGATCAGCTTCCCGGGGCAAATCTTGAGGGGGCGCTTTGTTGCGGAGCTTACCTGGTGAACATATTCGTCCGCCGGAACAGGCCGGTAGGTTTGAAAGCAGGCCCTCTGCTCATCAGACCCGACCTGTCGAGAACGCACAGAATAAGGCTTCTGACAGAGTTGGCGGTTTATGGTAAGAGTTAACACTGTTCTCACAATTCTGACGTACTTCATAAGCCTGCTCGGGGTTGCCCCCGTGTTCCCTCATCTGGACATGGTGGCTCGAACCGTGCTGGTTGCGTCCTTTACCTTCGGCTGCCTGTGCGACCGCAGGGACCGCCATTACCTGCGGGGCATCTTTCCAACGATCATCTCCATCGGTTTTTTTCTCTTCTATGCCGCCCGGTTCAGCGGCGACAACCTGTTAATGCCTGTTCTGAACCTTCTCGCAATCCTGCTGTCCGTAAGGCTGTTGAGTGAAAAGACGGAGAGGAACGGCATGCAGATAGTTGCCCTTTCGCTTTTCGCCCTGGCCGGCTCATCTCTTCTCAACCTGAGTATGAGCTTTCTCCTCTATCTCGCCTTTTTCCTGATAGCCATCGCCGTTTTCCTCGTCTTCCTGACCTTTCATACTTTCGGAAACAGGCAAACGGTTTCTTCCCGTGAGCTGAAAAAAATACTTGCCGTTGCGCTGGTCATGCCGGCGCTGTCGTTTCCGTTGATGGCGGCTTTTTTTGTGATCATACCGAGAACCCAGTATCCCCTGTGGAATTTCCTGAATACACCCGTGCAGAAGGTCACCGGTTTCAGCGAGAGAGTGGAACCGGGCTCTTCAGCGAATATGAACGAGGTGAAAAAAGTTGTTTTCAGGGTGGAGAGCCCGCGCCTTTCCGACAGGGAACTTTACTGGCGCGGTATCGTTTTGAATTCGATCGACGGGCAGGCCTGGGTCAGGTCCGAAAAACGGCCGGTCGAAAAGACACGCATCGGAAAAGGGAAGCTTGTGCGGCAGACATTTTATCCCGAACCGAGTATGAGCCGTTATCTCATCACACTGAATGTGCCCATGGAGATTCGCGGTACGAAAGCGGACATGAGTGCGGATTCCGTTTTCGTCCGGGGGGATTCCCGGCGGAAAAGGATAAAATACGATGCCGTATCGGTTGTGACGGACGGCATGGTAATGAACGGGAGGATTGACAGGGACTTCTATCTGCAGACCCCGTCACGCATGTCCGCCAGGATTATTTCCCTCGCCGAAGGGATAGCGGCAAAGGGCAGGAGCGATGAAGAGAGGTTGTCGCTGTTGGCGGATTATTTCAAATCGGGCAAATTTTCCTATACCACCCGTGACCTGCCGCAGTCTTCGCATCCCATGGACGAGTTCCTGTTTTCCAAAAAGTCCGGCAATTGTGAATTTTTTGCCGGCTCATTTGCCGTCCTCCTCAGGGCTATGGGTATCCCTTCCAGGCTGGTCGGCGGTTACCACGGCGGAGAATACAACGAGATGGGCGGTTATTACGTGGTAACGGAGGACAGGGCGCACGTCTGGGTTGAAGCCTTCATCCAAGGCAAAGGCTGGTTGATGATTGACCCCACCATGTTTTCAGCCGATTTCGCACAGGTGGAAAAGCGTCTCGGGAGAGGCGCATTGACTCGCATTCAACTGCTGATCGACTCGCTCGGCTACTACTGGAACCAGGCCGTTGTCGGTTACGACCTTGAAAAACAGTTGCAGGTCCTGAGAAAAACCAACGAAGTATTTCAGGGAACGCGTTTCAATTTCGGCAGCCGGAAGCTGCTCTTGTTTATATTTCCAGTTTTCTTGTTCACACTGACATTAATTTTCAGGAAGAAATACCGATACATAACAAGGGAAGAAAAAGTAGTGAAGAAGTTACTGAAACGAGTCCGCAAAAAATACCCTGCCGTGCTGATCGAACCGGGGACCGGCATAACGGACTTGGCAAAAATGGTCAATGAGCCTGCCGTTCACCAGTTTGCGGAGCTGTATTGCAGTGTCGTGTACCGCGACCGGAGATTGAGCGATGACGAGTACAGGGAGTTGTCCAGACTGGCCGCCAGGGCATGAATGTGTACAGTGCCGAGCAAAGCGGTTTTGTGCAGACAGTTCCGTTGACTTACAATTTCAATGGTGATACAAACCTAATATGAATAATAGGTTGCGCTCATATATTCATCCGACCCGCGACAGTAATGCAATAATCAAAAGGTAAGGTGTGAAGTGGCATCTCAAAAAGAAAAATATCTGATCAGTGCCCAGAAATATTTACAAAAGGGGCAGTTGGAACGCGCCATAAAGGACTACGAACAGGTTGTCGCCGCGGACCCCGATGACTTTCGTCAGCGGCAAAAGCTTGCCGAACTTCTTGCGCGCTGCGGCCGGAATGAACAGGCGGTCAGGGAATACGAAAAAATTGCATCTTATTACGTGGACAACGGCTTTTACTTGAAGGCCATGGCCGTATATAAGCAGATTCAGAAAATCGACAGCGGAAACATCGAGATTTCAATCACTCTGGCGGCTCTGAATGAGAAGCAGGGGCTTATCGGTAACGCCCTTTCCGAATACAAAATAGTTTTCGATCATTATGAAAGATCCGGACTTTCACAAGAGGCCTGCAAGATTCTGGAAAAAATGCATGAGGTCGATCCGGATAATATCGATATAACTTTAAAACTGGCTGAGACCCTTTTTGCCGCCGGACGCCCGGATGTCGCGTACCAGATATATACCCGTGCGGCGCTTCTCCTTAAGAATCGTTCAAACGACTCTCTCTTTGACAAAGTCTCCGCAAGAATTGAAACCCTGTTCCCCGACAGGAAAGAATTCATCGTTGATATCCTGGGAGAGCAGATAAAGGGTGGCATGGTCGCCGATGCGATCCCCAGGTTGGAGCAGATGCTGGAGACGGATGAGCAGAACGGCAAAGTCCTTTCTCTGCTTGCTGAGGCATATAAAGCAACCGGAGACATGGAAGGAAGGATACACACCTGGAGCCGGAAGCTTCATCACTTCCCATCGGAACCGGACGCCAAGGAAGGCCTCGTTGAGTGTTTTGTCGAACAGGGTGATTTTGAGGAAAGCTTCAAGGTATTGGAACTTTACGCCACCGACCTGATATCCGCCGGTCTTTTCGCTTCCGTGGAGCGATTCTACACTACCCTGCAAAGCCAGGCTCCTTATGAAACGA
>DATEVI010000131.1:0-6639 GCA_035281865.1 Geobacteraceae bacterium
ATGTCTCGAAGAGAGGAAATTCCCGATAGGGAAAATCAAGTTCCTGGCCAGTGAACGCAGTGTGGGGAAGGTCCTCGAGTTCAATGGGAAGCCGGTGACCGTGGAACTTCTGGACCATAATGCCTTCGAGGGTATTGACATTGCGCTGTTTTCCGCAGGTGGGAGCCGTTCCGAGGAATTCTGTCCTTCGGCTGCAAAGGCCGGGGCTGTCTGCATCGACAACTCCAGTGCCTGGCGAATGGACCCGGATGTCCCGCTGGTCGTTCCCGAAGTGAATCCGCACGCCATAGCTCAGTACACCAGGAAGGGAATAATCGCCAACCCCAATTGTTCAACCATCCAGATGGTTGTGGCCTTGAAGCCGCTTCATGACTATGCAACAATAAAAAGGATTGTCGTCTCCACGTATCAGGCGGTATCCGGAACGGGTAAAAAGGCAATTGACGAATTGCGGATCCAGACTGGGGAATTGCTGAATGGCCGTCCGGCTGAAGCCAAGGTTTATCCACACAGGATTGCCTTCAACTGTCTGCCCCAGATCGATTCCTTCGAGCCCAACGGATATACGAAGGAAGAGATGAAAATGATCAATGAAACGAAAAAGATCATGGAGTCGGATATTAGGGTGACAGCTACTACTGTGCGTGTTCCGGTCTTTTACAGCCACTCCGAGTCGGTTAATATTGAAACCGAAAAGAAAATCTCCGTTGAAAAGGCCTTTGAGCTGTTTCGCAATGCCCCGGGATGTAAGTTGGTGGACGACGTTTCCAAAAAGGTTTATCCGATGCCCATGGATGCAGCCGGCCAGGACTTGACCTATGTCGGACGCATCCGAGAAGACCAGTCCGTTGAAAACGGTTTGAACATCTGGGTCGTCGCCGATAACATCCGCAAGGGAGCCGCCACCAATGCGGTACAAATTGCCGAAATTTTGATTAAAAAGTATCTCGGCTAGGATGCGACCCCTGTGATTGCCCTCATAGCGGGTCAACACAGCCTTTGATGCTATGATTGAAAAAGGCGACACGTCGGGCGCCTTTCATTCTTTTGTTAAGATTGAAGTGATACAAAGGTATGCGCAACATAAAGCTGACAATCGAATATGACGGAACTAATTATGTCGGCTGGCAGTGTCAGCCGAACGGTGTGTCAGTCCAGCAGGTCATGGAAGAAGCTCTGGCTAAAATTCTGAAGGAACCGGTCCGCATCAATTCCTCAGGGCGGACCGATTCAGGTGTGCATGCCAGGGGGATGGTCGCTTCTTTCCGCACTGAAAAGCTTATTCCCCTGAAAGCATTCTCCGTTGGTCTCAATTCCGTATTGCCTCCGGATATAGCTGTCCGCGAGGCCGCCGAGATGCCCCTGGATTTTCACCCACGCATCGATGCCTTGGAGAAGCTTTACCGCTACAGTATTCTGAACTCTCCGCTACGTTCGCCGCTGAATCGTTCCATGTCTTGGCAAGTAAGAGGGAAGCTGGATCTGGATGCAATGAGGAAGGCGGCATCGCACTTTGTGGGGGAAAAGGACTTTGCCGCATTCCGTGCGGCAAGATGCAGTGCAAAAACTTCGATTCGACGTATTGATTCCCTGGAGATTTATAGTAAAAATGATTTTATAATCTTTGATGTCAGAGGGAATGGATTCCTGAGACACATGGTCAGGATCATCGTGGGTACGCTTGTCGAAGTGGGGCGTGGAGCCATGACCCCGGATGAGATGCCCGTTTTGTTTGAAGACTGCAGCAGGGACAAATCAGGAGTTACCGCGCCACCTCAGGGATTGTGCCTCATTGAGGTTTTTTACTGAATGATAATGCCGCCCATGTTTTTTCTTGACAAGGGGTGGCGTATGCATTATTTTATACGCTTTCCGAACTACGGTAGAGCTATATTATCCAGATATGTTGTGAGGGTTCAATGAAAACGCAAGTTGCAAAATTAGATGAAATAAACAGAAACTGGTATCTGGTCGATGTCAGCGATAAGGTGCTTGGAAGGGTCGCAACTCAGATAGCGAACGTCTTGCGTGGTAAGAACAAGGCCTGCTTTACCCCAAGCGTCGATACCGGAGATTTTGTCATAGTGGTCAATGCGGAAAAGATAGCTCTGACCGGCAAGAAGTTGTCCGACAAGGTATATTACAGTCACTCAGGGTATCCGGGAGGCATCAAATCGATTAGTGCCGGCAATCTGCTGGAAAAGAACGCCGCAGATGTCCTCAGAAAGGCTGTGAAGGGGATGCTTCCCAAAAACAAACTGGCGAGCCAAATGCTGAAAAAGCTCAAGATATACGTCGGGCCGGAGCACCCGCATAGCGCCCAGCAGCCCAAAGTTATGGACATATAAACAGGCAATTGCTATTAATTGATCAGGAGACACAAAAATGGCAGCAACTAGCTTTTACGCTACAGGGAAAAGGAAATCTTCTATTGCCAGGGTATGGCTTAAGCCGGGAAGTGGTAAAATTGTGATCAATAAAAAGGATCTCGATGACTATTTTGGCAGAGAAACCTCCAAGATGATTGTCAAACAACCTTTAGAGATTACCGAGAATGTCGATAAATTCGACATTATTGTGACGGTCAGTGGCGGAGGTGACTCCGGTCAGGCAGGAGCAATAAAGCATGGTATCACGAAAGCATTGCTCGAAGTTGACGCCGCCTTGCGCGGGACCTTGAAAAAAGCCGGCTTTATCACTCGCGATTCACGTATCAAAGAGCGCAAGAAGTATGGTAAGGCCGCGGCTCGCAGGAGTTTCCAGTTTTCCAAACGTTAATACCGTGTTTGCTTTCGGTTTTGTGTCAAGGGGGGAAATCCGACTGGGTTTTCCCTCTTTCTTTATTAGGGCTTTGTTCCGTGATGTGAACGGACAGTAGCGGCTCGACCGAAAAAAGTGTAAAGGAGTCAAGGCATGCTGAAGGTTGCCATCGTTGGCGCAAGCGGGTATACGGGTATCGAGCTTTTAAGGATTCTGTACGGTCATCCCGAAGTAGCTGTAACCTGCGTAACTTCAGAAAGAAGTGCAGGAAAGACGATTGCAGGGATATTTCCTGCCGTGCGCGGGCGCTGCAACTATATTCTTGAAAATCTGGAACCTGCACGGGTAGCGGCCAAGGCAGACTTCATCTTTACTGCTCTGCCTCACAAAGCTGCCATGGAAGTGGTACCTACATTTCTCGCGCTGGGGAAAAAGGTAATTGACCTTTCGGCTGATTACCGTCTCAAGAATGCATCTGTATATGCAACCTGGTATGAACCACACATGAACCCCGAGTTGCTGCAAAAGGCAGTATATGGCTTGCCTGAAATACGCAGGAACAAGGTAAAAAAAGCTGATCTAATTGCAAATCCGGGTTGTTATCCAACCAGTGTCATTCTCGGGCTCGCCCCCTTGCTCAGGAAGGGTCTTGTCGATGTCGGTTCAATCATTGCGGACTCTAAATCCGGCGTGAGCGGAGCCGGCAGAGGCGCAAAGGTCGACACTCTCTTCTGTGAAGTAAATAACGGCTTTAAGGCCTATGGGGTTGCAACCCATCGTCATACGCCCGAGATTGAGCAGGAGTTGTCGCTCCTGGCCGGTGAAGGGATAAATATTACTTTCACGCCACATCTTGTGCCCATGAACCGTGGAATTCTTTCTACCATTTACGGAAAACTTACTCAGAATCATACGACCGCCGAACTTATTGAGATATATGAAGAGTTTTTCAAGGGTGAAGCTTTTGTCCGAGTTCTTCCAGAAGGAGATTTCCCATCGACCCTGCATGTCCAGGGCTCCAATTTCTGCGATATTGGTCTTACGGTGGACAAACGCACGGGAAGGGTAATTGTGGTTTCTACAATAGATAATCTGATAAAAGGAGCCTCGGGCCAGGCTATTCAGAACATGAATATCATGAATGGGTTCCCTGAAACTATGGGGCTTGAATCACTTCCTGTCTTCCCATGAGTTTTCTTGTTAGGTGATAATTATGACGGCTCTTGGTTTCAATTGCAGCCGGGTTGCGTGGCATGTCTTTTATTCCCATTAATAAAGAAGAAGCAAGTAATAGGGGATGGTCCGAGCTCGATATAATATTTGTGAGTGGTGATGCCTACGTAGACCATCCCGCCTTCGGCATACCTCTCCTTGCGCGACTTCTTGAAGCAAACGGTTTTCGCGTCGGCATAATTCCACAGCCTGATTGGCGTAGCAAGGACGCCTTTACTGTTTTGGGGCGGCCCAGGCTTTTTTTTGCCGTTTCTTCCGGCGCTATGGACTCCATGGTAGCTCATTACACTCCTGCCCGAAAACTGCGCTCCGATGATGCCTACACTCCCGGCAACCGCCACGGATCACGGCCGAATCGCGCCACCATCGTTTATACATCCAGGATTAAGGAAGCGTATAAGGGAGTTCCGGTCGTGATCGGCGGCATAGAGGCAAGTCTTCGCCGTTTTGCCCACTACGATTTCTGGGAAGACAAAATAAGGCGTTCCATACTCCTTGATTCCAAGGCTGATCTGCTCATTTACGGAATGGGAGAGCATCCAATTCTCGAGCTCGCGGAACGCACCCGTAAGGGGGAGCTATTTGCTGAAATAAGAGACATACGGGGCACAGCCTATGTTTGCGATGGCAGTATTTGTGTGACTACCGGAACTGGTCCGGTTATCGTGGAATTACCTTCTTTTGAGTCAATCGTTGCGGATCGGTACAAGTACGGTGAGGCATTTCGACTTGTTTCCGGAGAGCTTAATCCTTTCTGTGCAAAAACAATCAAACAGTCGCAGGGTGAACGTGTCCTTGTTTGTAATCCGCCGGCTTTTCCCCTCTCGGAAACCGAACTGGACGCCCTGTATGCGCTTCCTTTTGAAAAAGCTCCACATCCGTCTTATAGAGATACTATCCCGGCATATGAGCAGATCAAAACATCTATTACCACCCATCGGGGGTGCTTTGGAGGTTGCGCATTCTGCGCCATTGCCCAGCACCAGGGAAAGATTGTTCAATCCCGAAGCGAAAGTTCGATTACTCAAGAAATAAGAAGGCTGACCGGGTTTTTCTGGTTCAAAGGGAGTGTCAGCGATATTGGCGGTCCGACAGCGAATATGTACGGGTTGACATGCGGAAGTTCCCATTTAGGCGAAACTTGCCGCCGTACAAGTTGCCTGTACCCGCAGATATGCAGGCATCTGAAAGCTTCTGGTAAAAAAGCAGCCATGCTTCTTCGCAAGGTGCGCTCAATAAATGGAGTGCGACATGTGGCGGTTTCATCTGGAGTGCGTTATGATCTCCAGGAGAACCAGCAGGAATATTTTGCAGAATTGTTGACACATCATGTGGGCGGCCTGCTGAAGGTTGCACCCGAGCATCTGATCGAAAAGGTGACTGCGATAATGCGCAAGCCGCACCCTGCGGCCTTTACGAAGTTCGTGGCTTTTTTCAGCAGAGAGAGTCAACGTGTGGGCAAAAGGCAACATGTCGTGCCGTATTTAATTTCGGGGCACCCGGGATGTACATTGTCAGACATGGTTGACCTTGCCCTAATGCTGAAAAAGCTCGGATTAAAGGTTGAACAGGTACAGGACTTCACTCCAACACCCGGTACGCTGTCTACATGTATGTATTATACGGGTGTCGATCCGTTTACCGGTGAGGACGTACATGTCCCGCGAACTGAGAAAGAAAAAAAACTGCAAAAATCATTACTTCTCTATCATCTGCCGGAACAGCAAAAGAACGTTCTGCTGGCGCTTAAGATTTGCAAGCGGGAGGATGTGGAGCACAAGTTATTCAGTTGTTCAAGCCGTGGGATGAGGAAAAGATCGACCTCATAATTCTAAGAAAATGCAGCCAACGTTTGCTGTTAGGTCTGCCGCGAACATTGTGGTATAATTTTTCGTGAACAATTTATGTAAAAAATCTTGACATAGATGGCAAACTCATTTATATAGAGAACTTCGCACTTTTTGCAGGTAAAAAGCGCTGTCGTTACATGTATGGATGTGCTGGCGTAGCTCAACTGGTAGAGCAGCTGACTTGTAATCAGCAGGTTGCGGGTTCGAGTCCCATCGCCAGCTCCATGAAAGGACATCAGCATAATCTTCATCTGGAGGGATTCCCGAGTGGCCAAAGGGAACAGACTGTAAATCTGTCGTCGGACGACTTCGGAGGTTCGAATCCTCCTCCCTCCACCATATAAATACTACAGGAGCTGCAGGCTTTGTGCTTTTTCAGGAGACTCAGGTCGCATGGACTGAAGAGTTATTGAGTGCTGTGTCTTCAAATATCTACATTGAATTGGCGGGAGTAGCTCAGTTGGCTAGAGCATCAGCCTTCCAAGCTGAGGGTCGCGGGTTCGAGTCCCGTTTCCCGCTCCAATTTTCAAAGTGCCCACATAGCTCAGGCGGTAGAGCACTTCCTTGGTAAGGAAGAGGTCATCGGTTCAAGTCCGATTGTGGGCTCCACGTAATTTTGTTCACAAGGGAAAGCACATTCTAAAACTGTAATTGCAGGAGGAACTCCTAATGGCTAAGGCGAAATTTGAGAGGAAGAAGCCGCACGTAAACATAGGTACGATCGGACATGTTGACCATGGCAAGACCACGTTGACAGCGGCGATAACGAAGGTACTGGCGTCCAAGGGGCAGGCAG
>DATEVI010000132.1:0-3518 GCA_035281865.1 Geobacteraceae bacterium
GAAGCGGACGCATTATCGCATCAACGCTTATCCGCTCTCGAAGTGAGTATATAGAGGTGACGATTCCGCATGGACCTGAAAAGCAGTTATTTTTACGAAGTTTTCTGGCAACGGTTCCGCCAAAACGGTTTTGCCGTGGCAGGAGGGATTATTGTTGTCGTTCTATTTCTGATGTCCTTTCTCGCCCCGTACATAACCCCTTATGATCCCTCGACCATCGACGCTTACCATGTCCTGATGCCCCCGACCGCACAGCATTGGATGGGAACCGACGAACTCGGTCGCGACGTCTTCACGCGCGTGATTTACGGAGCAAGGATATCGCTCAAGGTCGGCTTTGTCGCTGTAGGTATCGCCGTTGTGATCGGCACCATGATCGGCCTTATAGCAGGCTATTACGGCAGATGGTTGGACGCTCTCCTCATGCGGCTGGTGGACATAATGCTCTGCTTTCCAACGTTTTTTCTGATTCTGGCCGTGATCGCCATGCTCGAACCATCCATCTGGTACATAATGCTGGTGATCGGTGTAACCGGCTGGATGGGCGTAGCGAGGCTGGTCCGGGCGGAGGTGCTGTCTATCCGTGAGCGGGATTTTATCCTGGCGGCGCGGGCAATTGGCGCCTCGGACCTGCGGATCATCCTCCGCCATATTCTTCCAAATGCCATGGGGCCAGTACTTGTGGCCGCAACCCTCGGCGTGGCCGGCGCCATACTCACCGAATCGGCTCTTTCCTTTCTCGGCATCGGCGTGCAGCCTCCCACACCCAGTTGGGGAAACATCCTCACTTCGGGAAAAGATTATATCGGTTTTGCCTGGTGGCTGTCGCTCTATCCCGGCCTTGCCATTCTCGTTACGGTGCTCGCCTACAACCTGCTGGGCGAAGGGATCAGGGATGCGATAGATCCGCGACTGCACAGGTAACAAAGATTGCATATATTTTTCCCCTTCCCACAAACAAGGATTTCTGTAAACTATTAAATAGTTTCCATCCGGATTCCCCGGATGAGAAACTATTGGTTTCCAATTCGGAAACTAAATAATGGACGGGGGCATGAAATGTCAATCCCCCTGGAGTCGTGCGTAATGAATGAAATACCGAGGATTGAAAAGAAAGAATTTGACATACATTCCCTTGAAGATGAAATCAGGGTTGACGGACTGTGCGGGGAGTTGCTGCAGAGGTTTTACCGGCACCTCCTCGACAGCAACATCGTGCCTGGTGAAGCGTCCACCCTTGCATCGAGTGCCGATTATTTCACACGTGACTTTGTCATAGCGATCAAACAGAGGAATATCCTGGAGGAGAAGCCGGGAATAGTGCGGCAGTTCGCCGGAAACTGGTACATCGCCAACACGCTGGAGCCGAACATGCGCGAACTCGCGGGTCATCTTACCGGACTGAAAGCATTTTACGGCTTTCTGCACGCATTCGGACTTATAAGCGGTGAATTTCTGCATGCCGTTGAAAAAGAGTGCGATGACGGATCTTACTATGGGGAAAGAATTGAAACATTCTGGAAGATTCAGGGTGACGGATATTTTGCATGGGAAAGGGAATGTACTCTGAAAGATGCTTGAGCCCGGAGGCTTACAGTCAGCCGCCGGTCGCCAAGTGAGCGGGAGGTATGCAAATGCGTATGATTAAACGGTTTTTGTTGCCTTTATTGATGCTGGCGGGATTTTTGCCCGGCTGCGCCGTCCATCAGACCGACATCAAGGGCTTCAATCTCATCTCACTCCAAGAAGAAAAGCAGCTGGGAATGAAGTTTTCCGCCGAGGTGGAAAAGCAGCAGGCAATGCTGCCGGACCCCGAAGTGCAAAACTACGTTAATCGGATGGGCAGGAGGCTGCTGACCGGCGTCCAGGTCGTGGAATTCGATTACACATTCAAGGTGGTCAAGGACAATAGCGTAAACGCCTTTGCCGTTCCTGGCGGGCATATATACGTGAACTCCGGACTGATCAAGGCTGCCCGGAATGAAAGTGAACTTGCAGGAGTTATGGCGCACGAGATAAGCCATGCGGTAGCCCGACACGGCACCAGGCAGCTAACCCAGCAGTACGGATTTGCCCTCGTTTCCCAACTGGTTCTCGGGCAAAACCCCAATGTTCTGGCACAGCTTGCGACATCACTCTTCGGCCAGGCGGGTACGATGTCTTACAGCCGCAGCATGGAAAGCCAGGCAGATTATCTAGGCGTGCAGACCATGTACCGTGCCGGATACAACCCCAACGGGATGCTAACCTTCCTCAGCCAGTTGGAGTCAATGAACCGGAGCAATCCGGGCACTCTTGCCCAGTTCTTCTCCACCCATCCCATGACGGCCGACCGGGTTCAGCATGTCAAAACGGAAATTGCCCAACTGCCGCCCAAAACCTACAGCGAAAATAACACGGAATTCAACAGAATACAGACGCGGCTCAAATAGGACAAATGGAAAACTGGGACGGAATAATCGCCAAAATGGACCGGCTGTTGGAGAGGGTGGAAAGCATCATCGATATTTTCTCGCCGCCTGCACGCACGGACATTAACATGTTTAATGAACATATAGCCTTTCGCTGGGTCAGGTGGCAGGATTCCGGAAGCATAATCCCAGTCGAGCACCCGCATCTTTTTGATCTTGACGACCTGGTCGGAGTCGATTTGGCCAGGGCTGAGCTGATCAGGAACACAGGCCAGTTCGTCGAGGGCTACCCGGCCAACAACGTCCTCTTGTGGGGAGAAAGGGGGACCGGAAAATCCTCCTGCGTGAAGGGTCTTCTGACAATGTTCTCATCGCGCGGGCTCAGGGTAAGGCAAAAGACGTGAATGGCGGACGGGAAATAGAGGAAGTGAGAACGACATTGGATGAAGTAAAAATTGAAAAGTCACCAGTACTTGCAACACAAGCGGACAAACCCCCCTGTTGAGGACCAAAGAATCCCGCGGTCAGCGGGGTAATCAGCGAAAATGTTCCAGGTTTCACGGGATGGTTGGCGACTCCTGCGGGGAAAGCGCCTGTGATTTCATGCGAGCTTACCTTCGGAGATACGCTTGGCGCCTGGAAGAGCCGCTGGGGGATCGGCAGGATGTCATATCTGGTGCCTCCGGGCCTTTACGCCCTTGGCAACCCCGGCCCTGGTGACCATGTGTTGGTTACCGCAAACTATAAGATGAGCTACGACATCGTACGGCGGGAATTGCGAGGTCGAAACATCTGGCTTCTCGTGTTGGAGACTTACGGCATCAATGTCTGGTGTGCGGCAGGGAAGGGTACCTTCGGCACCGGGGAGATAGTGCGTCGCGTTGAGGCGACGGGCCTTGCAAATGTGGTAGACCACAGACTTCTTATCCTTCCAATACTCGGCGCTCCGGGAGTGTCTGCCCATGGGGTTAAGGCGCGTACCGGTTTCAGTGTCCGCTATGCCACAATCAGGGCGTCGGACTTGCCCGAATTCCTTGACAACGGGATGAAAACCACCCCACGTATGCGGGAATTGACCTTCAATGCATATGAAAGGCTTGTGCTGAC
>DATEVI010000133.1:0-2229 GCA_035281865.1 Geobacteraceae bacterium
CGGACGGTGAGACGCAAGCGCGAGGTCGTGTGCGCGAAGCTGAACCATCATACCACCCGGCGTTGCATATTCCGGAACTGCGGGTATGGGAAGTTGATGTCGGGAGAGAAAGATTAACATCGGGCAAAGGGCATAAGGCCAAGGGCAAAAGGTAGCTGCCAAAAAGCCGGACCGTCTGATCGCGTGAAGGGGGGAAATCATGTCAACTGAACATTACGATATCGTCATCATCGGCGGCGGTGCCGCAGGAAGCACACTGGCCAGGTATCTTGCGCCAAGCGGCAAAAAGATACTCATCCTGGAACGGGGTAACTGGCTGCCCCGGGAAAAACGCAATTGGGATGTTAACGAAGTGATGCTCAAGCGCTGCTACGAAACATCCGAGGTGTGGCTGGACAAAAACGGCGAAGATGTTCTTTCAAACGCCCATTACAACGTCGGCGGAAATTCCAAGTTCTGGGGAGCCGCGCTTTTCCGCTTCCGGGAAAGGGACTTCTCGAAGGTCGAGCATCCCGACGGTATTTCTCCGGAATGGCCTCTTAAATACAGGGATTTCGAACCCTACTATACGCTGGTGGAAAAGATGTACGACTGTCACGGCAAACGGGGCGAGGATCACACCGCGCCGCCCATGAGCGAGGAGTACCCGTTTCCTCCCATGAGCCACGAGCCGCGTATCCAGGAGGTAGCGGACGCGCTGGCGGCACAGGGTCTCCATCCCTTTCACCTGCCGGTGGCCATCCGTATCAACGAACGGGAAAAGCATTTAAGCGAGTGCATACGCTGCGACACCTGCGACGGCTTCCCCTGCCTGGTCAACGCCAAGGCCGACGGAGAAATGAATGGAGCCCGTCAGGCCGTGAGAAACCCCAATGTCACCCTTCTTACCGATGCGAAAGTCGTGCGGCTTCTCACCAATCCCTCGGGGTACGAGGTCATCGGCGCCGAGACAGAGATCGGTGGAACGACAAAGGTCTTCAAGGGAGACGTGGTAGTCCTCTCCTGCGGCGCCATCAACTCGGCTGCGCTGCTGCTGCGCAGCGGCAATCACAGGCACCCGGACGGTCTGGCGAACAGCTCCGGACAGGTCGGCAGAAACTACATGTGTCACCTGCTCGGCTTCATGGTCGCGGTTTCGAAAAAGCCGAGCACCTTCGTCTTCGAAAAGTCCCTGGGGCTGAACGATTTTTACTGGGGAGAGAATGACTATCCCTACCCCATGGGCAATGTCCAGACCACCGGCAAAGTGTTCCCTGAAATGCTGGCGGCCATGTTCGGAGAGCCTGTCGCCGGGATGACGTTCGAGCAGATGGCAGCCTGTTCCACCGACTGGTGGTTCATGACCGAGGATCTCCCCGACCCGGACAACAGGATCACCTGGGAGAACAACACCGTCAGAATCAGCTACACGGAAAACAACCGTGCATCCTATGACCGCCTGCTGGCGCGCTGGGCGGAAGTGTTGGGGAAGGCAGGCGCATGCGACGCACAACTCAACTTCAAGGTGGGGTTACAGATGATCGCGCACCAGTGCGGCACATGCAGATTCGGAACCGACCCGGAGACTTCGGTCCTCGACATAAATTGCAAGGCACACGATCTGGAAAACCTGTATGTGGTAGATTCCAGCTTCTACCCGTCCAGCGCCGCATTGAACCCGACCCACACGCTGCTGGCCAATGCATTGCGGGTGGGCGACCACCTCCTGGAGAGACTGAAGTGAGGATGGCGATGCAACGAATTATAATGTATTCGGCAGTTGAAGGCATCCTCCGTTCGCTCCGAATGGCCTGTGTCTGCAGAAGGGTCTCTCTATGGACAACGGCCCTACTCTTCCTCTTCGTTGTTTCCGCCTTCGCCGAGCCCAAACTCCTGGGCGTCGGCGCCATAGGCATGACGGTCTCCGACGTGGACCGTTCCGTGGAATTCTTTTCCAAGGTGCTTGATTTTAGGAAAGTCTCGGATACGGAATTCCACGATGAGCGCTTCGATCGGCTGACCGGCATATTCGGCGCCCGCGTCCGCATCGTGAAGTTGAAGCTCGGTGACGAGATGATAGAGCTTACCGAGTACCTCACGCCCCAGGGACGGCCAATCCCCCACGATTCCCAAAGCAACGACCTATGGTTCCAGCACATTGCCATCGTGGTAAGGGACATGGACGCCGCATACGCTCGCCTGCGGCAGCACAGGGTGAAGCCCATATCGGTAGAACCTCAGAGGCTACCG
>DATEVI010000134.1:0-14063 GCA_035281865.1 Geobacteraceae bacterium
GGAAAACGAAGCATCCCATGAGCTACAAGCAGGAGACCACTGTGATCAAACCACAGTTGGTAATCCAGAAGCTCAGAGAGCTGAGTGATGATGGAGCTATCATCGCTACCGATGTTGGGCAACACCAGATGTGGACGGCTCAGTTTTTCGGATTTACCCGGCCAAGGACCTTTCTGACATCCGGCGGTCTCGGGACGATGGGCTTCGGTCTTCCCGCCGCGATGGGAGCACAGGTAGCTTTTCCGGACAAGCAGGTAATTGCAATTTGCGGAGACGGCGGGTTTCAGATGAATATGCAGGAACTTGCAACCCTTGTGCAGAACCGTTTACCGGTGAAAATCTGCATCTTGAACAACAACTACCTGGGAATGGTTCGACAGTGGCAAGAGCTTTTCTTTGAGAAACGGTACTCTCACACAGTTCTAGATCTCCCGATCGATTTTACCATGCTTGCCGAAGCTTTTGGCGCCAAGGGCTTTCAGGCTACCAAACCGGAAGAAGTTGAAGAAACCATAAAAGAGGCTTTTAAGACGCCCGGCCCCGTAATTATGGAATTTAAGATCGCCCGCGAGGAAAAGGTCTTACCGATGGTTCCGGCAGGAGCTTCGCTGAACGAAATGGTACTTGCTTCATAAGAAAAAGAGCCTTACGGTATGATGTAATATACAACTGGTGATAAGTTTCTTGGAGATTTGCAATGAGACATACCATTACAGTGCTTGTCGAGAACGAATTCGGAGTGCTATCCCGTGTTGCCGGGTTATTCTCCGGGCGAGGTTTCAATATCGACTCTTTATCGGTGGCTCCAACTAATGAGGATTCAATCTCCCGCATGACGATTGTAACTCGCGGGGACGACCAGATTCTTGAACAAATTACCAAGCATCTCAATAAGCTGATTGACGTTATCAAGGTTATCGATTTCAGCGACGGAAGCGCAATTGAACGTGAGATGGCTCTGATCAAGGTGACAGCAGAAGATGTAAGCAGGGCTGAGGTGCTCAGAATAGCGGATATTTTCAGGGCAAAGATAATTGATGTAACACCAAAAACCTATACCATAGAGGCGACCGGCTCTCCGTCAAAGATCGACGCCATTCTGGAGCTGCTTCGCCCCATTGGCCTCAAGGAGTTGGTGAGGACAGGTCCAGCCGCAATCGGGCGCGGCGCCAAAGGTTGGAAGGGATAATTATTTCGATAGGGTTATATTTTACCTTCGTGTGAAATGTAAAGAAATATAGAGGAGGAATACATGAGGATTTATTACGACAAAGATTGTAACCTTGACGTGCTTAAGGGGAAAAAAGTGGCTATTATCGGTTACGGTTCCCAAGGGCATGCTCATGCGAATAACCTGAAGGATTCGGGGATTGATGTGGTAGTTGGTCTCCGCCCTGATTCCACTTCCGTAAAAAAGGCCCAGGATGCTGGGTTGACGGTGCTTGCCACAACGGAAGCCGTGAAACTGGCGGATGTCGTCATGATTTTGTTGCCGGATGAAGTACAAGGAGATGTATATCGCGAAGAGATTGGACCTTATGTGAAAAAGGGCGCCTATCTCGCATTCAGCCACGGGTTCAACATTCATTTTGGCCAGATCGTGCCGCGCCACGATATAAATGTCATCATGATCGCTCCTAAAGGTCCGGGTCATCTTGTGCGTCACGAGTACCTGAAGGGCGGTGGGGTTCCTTCCCTCATTGCCGTACACCACGACCCGGCCGGTAATTCCAGGGATGTGGCTCTCGCATATGCTTCGGCTAATGGCGGAGGTAGGGCAGGCATTATCGAAACGTCCTTCAAGGAAGAAACGGAAACTGACCTTTTTGGTGAACAGGCCGTACTTTGCGGTGGTGTGAGCGCTCTTATTCAAGCCGGATACGAAACACTCGTGGAGGCCGGGTATGCTCCCGAGATGGCATATTTTGAGTGTCTTCACGAACTCAAACTCATAGTTGACCTTATCTATGAGGGTGGGATAGCAAACATGCGCTATTCCATATCTAATACTGCCGAATATGGTGACTTGACCCGTGGACCTCGTGTCATAACAGGAGAAACCAAGAAGGAAATGAAAAGGATTCTGGCCGAGATTCAGACTGGCGAATTTGCCAAAGAATGGATGCTTGAGAACAGGGTTAACAAGCCAGTCTTCACCGCATTGCGTCGTCAGGCTGCGGGACATTCCATCGAGGAGGTCGGTGCCAGGCTCCGTTCCATGATGGCGTGGATAGGTGCTTCGAAGATAGTGGATAAATCCAAAAACTAGGTTGTACTAGAAGAACTGGGGCCGGGCTTGCGTTCACGGAAGAATCTGTGGGCTTTGAACCCGGCCTTCAGTTATCTGGTTTTTATGAGAATTTTATGCCGCTGCGGGCAGTGTAGCAATATGTGGTCTCGGGCGAATGAATTAAACTGCGTGCCGGTTGCTGGAATGCAATCATTGTAAGTGGGAGAGGGTACTTCCCTGTTGAGGTTATAATGAGAAAAAGATGTGACGCCTTTCCGGTAGCCGTAGAAGGGTTTCCTTTCATATTAGCTGCACTGTTTATTACCATCGTGCTTGCCGTCTTTACCTCTAAAATCCCCGCTCTGCTGGCTTCTTGCGTAGCTGTCTTTGTTGTTTGTTTCTTCAGAAACCCCAAAAGGATAATTCCAGATGAACCGGATGCCGTTGTGGCACCTGCAGACGGGGTAATCATTTTTGTGGGGGATGCCCGAGAAAGTCTTCTCGGCGAGGAAATGCTGAAGGTCAGTATTTTTATGTCCGTTTTTAACGTGCACATCAACAGGGCCCCCGTTTCCGGTCGGGTCGCCGACGTTTTCTACAAACCTGGCAAGTTTCTCGACGCCCGCGACAATAAAGCCACCTTTGAAAATGAACAGAGCGGCATAATCGTGGAGACGGAAAAAGGCTCGAAGATTGCTTTCGTTCAAGTGGCCGGACTGATAGCCCGGAGGATTGTTTCTTACCCTAAAAAGGGCGATTGGCTCAACAGGGGTGAACGGTACGGCTTGATACGCTTCGGTTCCAGGGTGGATGTGTATCTTCCAAAAAGCGTTGAACTCCGGATGGCAGTTGGCGAAAAGACGGTAGCTGGTGAGACTATCATAGGGTATCTGCGGTGAATGGCGAAAAAATAGATATGGCTGAAAGCATGAGGAAAGGCATTTACATTTTGCCCAACCTCTTCACGGCCGGCAGTCTCTTTGCCGGCTTCTACGGAATAGTTGCAACTACCAATGGTAACTTCTACAGTGCTGCCATCTGGATCCTGGTCTCTTCCATATTTGATGGACTTGACGGGAAGGTTGCGAGATTGACGGGTACATCAACCAAATTCGGTGTCGAATTCGATTCTTTAGC
Organism: Geobacteraceae bacterium; assembly: GCA_035281865.1. GTDB lineage: Bacteria > Desulfobacterota > Desulfuromonadia > Geobacterales > Geobacteraceae > CAIWTU01. Next base: position 3,368 of record DATEVI010000134.1, read on the forward strand.
CGACTTGGTGGCCTTCGGAGTCGCGCCCGGAATCCTTATGTACTCGTGGGCACTGAAACCATTTGGAAGATTGGGATGGCTTGCAGCTTTTCTTTTCGTCGTCTGTGGCGCCCTTCGACTGGCTCGGTTTAATGTACAGGTCAATACTGTCGAGAGCAAGCGTTTTGTCGGTCTTCCCATACCCGCCGCCGCAAGCATGGTTTCTGCCACAGTTCTATTGTTTCACCGTTTCGGGTGGCCGGGTTCTTACAAAAAATTGGCTATTCTCATTCTTATTTACTTGCTTGCCTTTCTCATGGTCTCGAGTTTCCGCTATTATTCTTTCAAGGACCCGGAGCTGATAAAACGACAGCCGTTTGCCTTTCTGGTGTTGGCTATCCTGTTGCTGATTATAATTGCAGCGGAACCGGTGATAATGCTCTTTGCGGTCTTCACTGCCTACATGCTTTCCGGTCCTTTGGCGTTTCTTATGTCATATCCTCGCAGGAGGAGGCTTGAAAAGGCACTTCGCAGGGAAGACAACTGATTCAGCCCGTCAAAAAGCGGAGTTACAATACCAGCCACATGCCTGTGCGAAAATCATCACAAAAAGCAAAACAAGTGGCCATCTATGTCTTGACAGCCGAGATATGATCTTCTATTATTATTCAAATTTTAAAAAGCTGTGAAGAGGAGTAGTAGTCAGCTTTCTTTTCTGCAGAGAGCCGGTGTATGCTGCGAACCGGTGAAAAGATATGACGAACTCGCCTTGGAGCTGCTGCGGTGAATGCCAGTAGCCGAAGCCGTCGCCCGCGTGAAGGGTCAAATAAGATCCGCGAATTTCTGTAAGCCGTTCAAAGCGTGCCTGAGTCAACTCAGGTAGCTCCGCTTTTAACCTTATGCTGTCTTTATGGTGGCTGCAGGAGTTTGTGGATAAATTAGGGTGGTACCGCGAAGTTGAAGCCTTCGCCCCTAACAGGGGCGGGGGCTTTTTCATTTTCAGTTGATATGGAGGTTCAAGATGGCAACATGCAAGACTATCAAGATTTTTGATACTACATTGAGGGATGGTGAGCAGTCGCCCGGGGCAAGCATGAACATCGAGGAGAAGCTGCGCATTGCCAGGCAGTTGCAGAAGCTGAACGTTGATGTTATTGAGGCTGGCTTTCCCATCGCATCGGAAGGTGATTTCGAAGCTGTAAAAAAAATAGCGCAAACCATAAAGGGGCCGGAGATTGCCGGTCTCTGCCGGGCGCAACCAAAAGACATCGACAGGGGATGGGAGGCCTTGCAATATGCAGGGGAAAAGGGGCGTATTCACACTTTCATCGCCACTTCTGACATACATATGAAATACAAGCTGAAGATGAAACCTTCCGAGGTATTGGACTCGGCGGTGAATGCAGTCCGGAGGGCTAAATCTTACACTCCGAATGTTGAATTCTCCTGCGAAGATGCCGTGCGTACCGATCTCAAGTTTATGGCCGAAGTTGTGGCCGCCGTCATCGATGCAGGCGCAACGGTAGTTAACATACCGGACACGGTCGGGTACACCATACCGGTTGAATATTTCAACATTATCAAATACCTGAAAGATAATGTTGCAAATATCGACAGGGCCACAATTTCAGTTCATTGTCACAATGACCTGGGGCTTGCAGTTGCCAATTCGCTGGCTGCAATCCAGTCGGGAGCGGGACAGGTTGAGTGTACGATAAACGGTATAGGTGAAAGGGCAGGGAACTGTTCGCTGGAAGAATTTGTGATGATACTGAAAACAAGGAGCGATATCCTGGATTTCAAAACGAATGTTGTCACCGAACAGCTTACTCCGGCCAGCAGGCTTCTTACGACGGTCACCGGCATACCTGTCCAGCCCAATAAGGCCATCGTTGGAGCAAACGCTTTCGCACACGAAGCGGGGATACATCAACACGGCATGCTCATGGAAAAATCGACTTATGAGATAATGACTCCCGAATCGGTAGGATTAAAGACCAATTTACTGGTGCTTGGAAAACATTCCGGACGCCACGCCTTCAAAAATCGTCTCCATGAATTAGGATATGACCTTGATGACGATACCGTGAACAAGGCTTTCGAGCGATTCAAGGGGCTAGCCGACCTGAAAAAAGAAATATTTGACGAGGACCTGGATGCGATTGTTGCAGATGAAGCGTTAAAAAATGGGGAAAAATACAAACTAAGCCACATCACCGTTACCTGCGGCTCGTTTGCCGTTGCGACCGCTACAGTGCAGATGGAGATCGATGGACAGCAGGTGAGAACGGCAGAATTGGGTGACGGACCTGTGGACGCAACATTGAAGGCTGTGAAAAAACTCACCAAGACAAAGGCAAAGCTCCAGCAGTATACTGTTGGTTCAATTACCGGCGGTACAGATGCAATAGGCGAGGTAAGCGTACGGCTTTCCGAGGGGGATCACACTGTTGTAGGAAGAGGTTCTTCAACCGACATTATCGAGGCGTCCGCCAAAGCATATATAAATGCCTTGAATCGGCTATATTGCAGGAAAGAAAGATTCGCTGAGAGTCTGTAAAGAATGGAGAAGTAGACGAAACATTCGGAAATTAAATAAAATAAGACCCCCTGATCAATCAGGGGGTCTTATTTTAGGGGATCAAACTAGGCTTTCTTGACATTGGCAGCCTGAAGACCTTTTGGGCCATTGACTACGTCAAAACTCACCACTTCGCCTTCGGCAAGAGATTTGAAACCATCGGACATGATTGCAGAGAAGTGTACGAATACATCTTCGCCGTTTTCCTGTTCGATGAAGCCAAAGCCTTTGGCGTCGTTGAACCATTTTACTTTACCCTGTGCCATTTTCCAACCTCCTTTCTTGCTTCCGGAACTTCTGTCCCGAAATTACACGGAACGCTGACTTCTAAGTTTCCGGAGTCTTTGGTGCAGGAAAACGACAAGGGAAGCTTCAATTCTCTGTCTTGCTTTCATCATCTGCAAAAACTTCCGAAACTTACTAACCATAATTACTAACAGGGAACAATAGGTATGTCAAGAGAATTAGTTCATAAATAATACGTATTTTTTGAGTATTCAGAAGAGGTTCAATCTCCTAATAAAAGCCATCAATAGGCCGAAATGTTGTTGGCTGAAATTCAGCATTATGCGATCGAGATTCAGGAGATCAGGCTCGTCTATCTCCTCTGGAAGAGGGAGTGTGCGAACTATCCCTGTCCCCGGAATACGTATTTCGGGGAACTCATTCTCCAGTTGTTGGATATTGTCATCTGACAGTTCTTTGTTGAGCCTGATGACAAGAAGTCCATTAACAAATCGCAAAGAGTGATAATTCCTGTAAAACTCTTCAACAACCTGTACTGCTTCCTCTTCGCTCTGGGTAATGGTAAAAATGGAGAAATCTTCTCCCGAAATGAAACCTTTGCCCAGCATGCACGCCTTGATGAACTCAAACCACCGTTTCCAGTAACCGTCGGTGTCATCAATCAAGACAAGAGGTTTCGGAGAAGTTTTACCGGTCTGGATAAGTGTGAACACTTCCATTGCTTCGTCCATAGTGCCGAAACCGCCGGGAAATACGGCAATGGCGTCAGCTTCCTTGACGAAAGCCACCTTGCGGGTAAAAAAATACTTGTAGGTGATCAAGCGAGGGTTTTTCAGCATGACCCGATTTGGAAGCTGTTCGTAAGGTAGGCGGATGTTTACCGCAAACGAGTTTTCGCTTCCCGCACCTTGGTTCCCCGCTTCCATGATTCCTCCACCGCCGCCGGTGATAATCATAAAGCCCTTGTCAGAAAGAAGTCGGCTGAACCTTACACATTTCTGGTATATTGGTTCATTCTCCTGGATCCTTGCCGAACCGAAAATGCTCACCTTCTTTCTTGTTCGATACGGCCCGAATATTTTGCTGGTGTAACGCATTTCCTTCATAGTGTTGTTGAACAATTTCAAATCGGCCAGATAATCCGTTTCCTGCCCGGCCTTCAACGCGGCTATGATAATTTCGCGAACCAGAGCGGGATGATGTATCCCACTGGATTTTTCAAGAAGCCCATCTATAATTTCGTCGATCTCGCCATTGGTTCTCGCAAACGATAGTTCCATATCTTTCTCTTTCCTGAAAAAATGCGCAATGATATCATTATTACGAAACACTGGCAAATTAATACGAAACTTAGAGAATTCTGTTTGCTTTCTTGAGCTCTTTTGTTTAAACTGCAATGCTCATTTGAGTCGTTAAGGGGGAGAATCGCTCTTCGATCACTCTCGGATTTTGATACGAAATCATTCAATAAATACCTTTGAAGAAAGGATTAGTTTCATGGGAAAGACAACAGCTGAAAAGATTTTTGATGAACATCTGGTTGATGAACCCTTTCCCGGGTCCAAGGTTTTGCGACTTGACGTTGTGATGTGTCATGAGATCACGACTCCAATTGCTATTGCCGACCTTATGTCCCGAGGCAAGGACAGGGTGTTTGATAACAGTAAGATAAAGGCCGTAATAGACCATGTTACGCCCAGCAAGGACAGCAAGACTGCCACGCAAGCCAAAATTCTCCGTGATTGGGCAAGACGCCAAGGAATAAAAGACTTTTTCGATGTTGGAGCAAACGGTGTATGTCATGCGCTGTTCCCAGAAAAAGGTTTTATCCGGCCGGGGTATACTGTGATTATGGGTGATTCCCATACCTGCACCCATGGCGCTTTCGGCGCTTTTGCGGCGGGGGTGGGCACCACTGATCTCGAGGTGGGAATATTGAAAGGTGTGTGTGCATTCAGGGAACCGAAAACCATCAGGATCAACCTAAGCGGAAAGATTCCAAAGGGCGTCTTTGCGAAGGACATTATCCTGTACGTCATCGGCCAGCTCGGGGTGAACGGCGCCACTGACTGTGTCCTCGAGTTCCGAGGTCCGGTGGTTGATGGGATGACTATGGATTCACGAATGACGCTCAGTAACATGGCTATAGAGGCTGGCGGCACTTCGGGGATTTGCATGCCGGACATGGTGACAGTTGATTACCTTTGGCCGTTTATAGAAAAGGATTACATTTCAAAAGCCGCTGCTCTCGAGGACTTCAGGAAATGGTGGTCGGATGACGACGCAGTTTATGAAAAAGTTCTTGATTTTGATGTTTCAGATCTGGTGCCCCTGGTGACATACGGCTATAAGCCCGACCTGGTAAAGCCTGTTACTGAATTGGAGGGGACCATTGTGGACCAGGTGTACGTTGGTTCATGCACGAACGGAAGGCTTGAGGATCTCCGTGTGGCCGCTTCCATACTGAAGGGTAAAAAAATCGCTCCAAATGTTCGTGGCATTTTGTCACCCGCCACGCCCAAAGTATTCCAGGAGGCGATAAGCGAAGGCATAATCGACATTTTTATGGAAGCCGGATTTTGTGTAACCAACCCGACCTGTGGTGCATGTCTCGGTATGAGTACAGGTGTACTGGCCGAAGGAGAAGTCTGTGCCGCCACAACCAATAGAAATTTCGCGGGAAGAATGGGCAAGGGGGGGATGGTACACCTTATGTCCCCAGCATGCAGTGCGGCAACGGCAATTGAAGGAAAAATTGCCGACCCCAGAAAATATCTTCCCTAAAGGTTCTGCAAAAGTGACGCAATATCCAGACATTTATAATGAGTGCCTCTAAATCAATTTAATTCAGGAGTGGACATATGAAACGTTTTGGCGGCCCGGTTCTGTTCCTTGACCGCGATGATATTAATACAGACGAGATTATTCCTGCACGATATCTCACTGAGATAACAAAGGGAGACCTGAAACCATACATTCTGGAAGACCTGAAGCTCACGGGTTTTGACCCCAAGGGACCTAAAACAAAAGAAGCCAGAGTGATTGTTTCGAGAGCCAACTTTGGCTGCGGTTCTTCCCGCGAACATGCGCCATGGGTTCTGGAAGTCAACGGAATTACAGCGGTTATTGCCGAGTCCTTCGCCCGCATTTTTCGACAAAACATGTTCAATTGCGGAATGGCAGCAATTGAACTGCCGAAGGATAAAATCGACAAAATTTTTCACTACGCTGAATGCAGTGATGCCTCGATAGAGATTGACATAGAGGGGCAGCAGATTATCGTCAAGGGTTCCGGCAGTGAGGAGAAGTTTCAGTTAGACATGTCGCCTTTTGACAAGGCCCTTGTCATGGCGGGTGGTTGGGTGGATTACGCAGACCGAAACTATTGACTCACGTCCTGATGTGTGAATACCTGCAAATCTCTGAAGTCGGGAAAAACCGGATTCTGGTATGGTTGGGTCATCATGTGAAGTGGGTCACGGCTGTCTGGGATGATTTGAAAGTGCCGCAGTGGATGAATTCATTTTCGTCATTTTTTAAACGCAGAGTGAATTTTTCCTCATTTTCCCTCGCCGGATTTTTCATTGACTAATTGTTATTCATAAGAAATAATGCCTAGCCTAAGTTTTTGTCGTACGACTCGAAGGATCTCCCGTATGCCAGTCAAAGCTATCATGGCCTTCCTCCTGATCCTTATGACAGGGGCCTCTCCCCTTATTGCCGCGGAAATTTGTGATAAACAAGAGGAAGGCACCATTTTTACCCTCTGGCCTCTTGTAGACTATCGTGAAAGCCCCAGGGAGGGATACAGTAACCTTTCGATTTTAGGTCCTGTATTCAAATTGCAGCTACGCGGCAAAGAGAAGGACCTTGCAGTACGCCCACTCTATTACAACACTTCAAATTCCAGTGAAGGAACCTCCAGTACAAGCTATTTTTATCCGATTGCCTCTTCGGAGAAATCGCCCGAAGCGGAAACGACTCAGATATTAAAGCTTTACCAAAATAATGTGTTCAGGAAGGGAGAGGAGAACGAGCAGAAAGACAAAATGCTCTTCCCTTTCTATATTCGCGGCACCTCTGAGAAATACGGACCGTATTTGTCGGTATTCCCTTTCTATGGCGATCTTTATGAAAGGTTTTGGAAAGATGAGTATCACTATGTAATGTTTCCGATTTACAGCAGAACGGTAAAGAAGGGAACAACGACCCGCAACTATATCTATCCGCTCATATCAACTATTGAAGGTGAACAGGAAAGCGGTTTTCAGGTGTGGCCCATCTACGGTCAATCCGCAAAAGAGGGTGTATATCGAAAGCGTTTTTTTCTTTGGCCGATTTTTTTTGATGAAAACCTGAATCTGGATACGGACAATCCAACGAAAAAACTTCTTGTATGGCCTTTTTATTCTTCAATGGAATCTCCAGACCGTACTTCCCACCACTATCTCTGGCCTTTCTTCGGTCACTCAGTCGACAGATCAAAAAAAACCGAGGAGTGGGACTATTTCTGGCCATTTTTTGTAACAGTCAAGGGAGAAGCCAGGATCCTTAACCGGTTCATTCCTTTTTACAGCGAAGACAAGCGTAAAGAAAGCCTCAAGAATTGGTATATGTGGCCTCTCTACAGTCATGAAAAGCTGGAAAGCGAGAGTTTCAGCCAGGAGCGCGACAGGATTTTGTATTTTCTCTATTCAGATAATAGGGAAACATGGAATGCCGATGCAAAGGAAAGACGTAAAGTCGCTTTCTGGCCCTTGTTTATATACAAGAAGGATCATACAGGGATAAAAAGCTTTTCTTTTCCCGCGCCTCTTGAGCCCATTGTGGACAGAGAGGGGATCGACAAGTGTTGGGCTCCACTCTGGCGCGTGTATGTCCAGAAATGGACTGACGATGAATCTGCCGCGTCGTTTCTCTGGAATCTGTATTGGCACGAATACCGCAGAGGAGATTTGGCCTTTGAACTCTTTCCGGTGGTGTTGTACCGTTCGGAAAAGCATGTGCGGGATTTCAGACTTCTTAAAGGTCTGATCAGCTATAAGAGGAGTGACGCCCAAAAAAGACTCAGCTTTTTCTGGCTTCCGTTCGGCATCAATTGGGGCACAGCCGCCTCAACAGATGTTGAAGGCGGTCAGATGGATTCAGGGAGCAAACCGTGAGTGGGACGCTTGAAAAACTAGGAAAAAGGCTGCTGGATTTCGTTCAGATTGTGGGAGAGATGCTTAAACTCCTCTGGCAGACAGTTTATTTTTTCCGTGAAGCGCCGAGAAATCTTCAAAGCATCTTCACACAGATGGTCATAATCGGCTATGAAACGCTGCCCATAGCTTCCGTAATGGCTTTTTTCGTCGGTATGGTATTGGCTCTGCAGACCGGCACAGAGTTACAGAAGTACGGAACCCAGGACATAATAGGGGCAATAGTGGGACTTTCCATGGTTAGGGAACTTGGTCCGGTGATGACAAGTTTCCTCGTAGCGGGGCGTGTCGGTTCAGCCATGGCGGCCGAGATCGGGGTAATGAAGGTGTATGAGGAAATCGATGCACTGAAGACACTTGACATAAACCCAGTCCGTTATCTGTCCATGCCGAGGTTCATTGCCTGTCTGGTCTGTGTCCCGGCCCTGGTTCTTTACGCGGATATTGTGGGTATGGTCGGCGGCGCTCTGATCAGCCATCTTCACCCAAAGATATTCATTTCTTACGCCACATATTATGACAGCCTGAAAACAGCTCTCAAGTTCAAGGAAGTTGGGACCGGATTGATCAAGGCGTTTGTTTTTGGCGGCATCATAGCCCAGGTTGGGTGTTATGTCGGTTTCAAAACTTCGGGAGGGGCACGGGGCATAGGTGTATCCACCACCCGATCCGTCGTCCTCTCTTTCATGTTGATACTGGCCGCCGATTATTTTCTGACAAGAATTTTACTCTGATTGTCGCCTGCAAAACATGATGCAGGCAGCGTTGAATTGTTTGACTAATTTATGCAGTGCATGGTTGATGCAATTTTGACAGGAGGCATTCGCAATGGCTTTTTCAACCGAAAAAAAAGTAGGTTTCTTTTTCATAATGGCGCTTGTGGTTTTCGCGGTAATGATGGAAATCGGAGAAAAATGGAATCCTTTTGAGAAAAATATCCCGTACAAAACCTATCTGTCGACCATCACCGGCCTGAAAATTGGTGATTCCGTCCGCCTTGCCGGTGTCGACGTGGGGAAGATAACTGATATAAAAGTGCAGGAAAACACGGTTGAGGTAAATTTTGAGGTACAACGAGGCACCAGGATAAAAACCGACTCGGTTGCAAGCATACGCATGACCAATCTTCTGGGTGGGCAGTTCCTAGGTATCTCATTCGGGTCTCCGCAGGCTGACATACTTCCTGCGGGCGAAGTGGTAAAAGGGAAAGATACGGCAAATATCGATGTCATTGTTGATAATATGGGTGAATTGACCAAAGATGCAAAAACTCTGGTTACGGATCTGAACAGGAATCAAAACGAGGTGATGAATAAAATTTCATCCATGTTGGATGAAAACCGCGACAATATGCGCAGTACCATTTCCAATCTGAACAATATAACCACTAAATTTGACCGGGGTGACGGCTCCCTTGCACTCCTTCTCAACGACAAGACACTTTACAACAACACCAATGCGACCACCGCCAATCTTAGGGACATTACCGACAAGATCAATAGGGGTGAAGGGACGATCGGGAAAATGGTTAATGACGACGCCTTTTACAGGGATGCAAAAAGCGCAATGGTTAATATTAATGAGGGCATGAAGGACCTGCAGGTAATCACCGGAAAGATCAATCGTGGCGAAGGTACCATGGGCAAGCTGGTTAATGACGATGCCCTCTACACCGAGTTCAGGGATGCATCAAAGAATATCAAGGAGATTACCCAAAAGATCAATGACGGCCAGGGTACTCTCGGTAAGCTCGTAAACGAAGACAAGTTGTACCGCGACTTCACGGCAACTCTCAAAAAGACGGAAAAGGCCGTGGAAGGGCTTGGCGATTCCGGGCCGATATCTGTTCTGGGCAGCGTAGTCGGTACTCTATTCTAATCCAAGCATAATCAAGCTATTGTGGTACTTTTATTGACAAAGTTAAGAATGGCGCGGCAGTAGTCGCGCCATTTCCGTTTGCTCTGGAAACAGCACTAAATCCGGTAACCCGTTCGGAGAAAAACATGAATGATTTTTTGCATTTACTAGTTGGAACCGTTGTAATGCGACCATACGTGTTCGCATTCATGGCGGCATACCTCGTGGCCGCAACGGCCCACCTGGGATGGAGAAAAACACTATGCTTTACCATTGTCGGCTACTTCATTGCATTCATCTCCGAATACAGTTCTATTCATAATGGATTCCCGTATGGCTGGTACTATTACATAGATACCACCCGGGAACGGGAACTCTGGGTTGCCGGAGTCCCTTCTTTCGATTCCCTTTCATATGTTTTTCTGACGTACTGCAGTTATGCCACGGCGCTGCTTGTCGTCTCACCGCTGAAAGTCTGGCGCTGGAACATTTTTTCGCTCGAGACGCGACGCATCCGCAAATCCGTCTCAGTTTTGCTTCTTGGATCTTTATTTCAGGTTTTTCTCGATATCATCGTAGATCCGGTTGCATTGCAAGGGCATCGCTGGTTTCTCGGTCAGATTTACGGTTACCGGGAGGCTGGCGTCCATTTCGGAGTTCCGCTCTCTAATTACATAGGATGGTGGCTGGTAAGCGGTCTTCTTGTGTTGGCATTGCAGGTCATTGATGCAAAAGTCGGTAAATACTCTAAGAAGGCGTTGGGAATGCCCACTATCCCGTTCAGATCTCTTTTTGGACCTGCTCTCTACCTGTCGGTACTAATCTTTAACCT
>DATEVI010000135.1:0-2400 GCA_035281865.1 Geobacteraceae bacterium
GCAAACCGATGAATCCGGCCGGATTGCCGTCATCGCCGAAGTGAAGAAAGGGTCTCCCAGCAAGGGAGTAATCCGGGCGGATTTCGATCCGGTAGCCATTGCCGGAATTTATGAATCGAACGGAGCCTCCTGTCTTTCCGTTTTGACCGACGAACATTTCTTCCTCGGCAATCTTAGTTACTTGTCCGATATCCGGAAAACGGTCGGAATTCCCCTTTTAAGAAAAGATTTCTTTTTCGATCAATACCAGATTCTGGAAGCGCGAGCGGCCGGTGCTGATGCTATCCTCCTTATCGCCGCCATGCTCGATCTGACCGCCCTGAAAGACTTTTACTTTCTAGCCCGGGACCTCGGCCTCGATGTGCTGCTGGAAGTCCATGACGAAGAGGAACTGGAAACTGCCCTGAGTACAGAATGTGACCTGATCGGCATCAACAACCGCAACCTGCGAACTTTTGTCACCGACCTGGGGACTACGGAACAGCTGCTCAAAATCATTCCCCGTGAAAGGCTAGTCGTCTCCGAAAGCGGAATCAATACGCAGCAGGATATTGCCCGCCTTCGCAATGCCGGTGCCGGAGCCTTCCTGATCGGGGAGTCGCTCATGCGGGAACGGGATATAGGAAAGAAATTGCGGGAATTGCTTGGAGAGGGATGAAAAACCTATATTAACGAGCGTAGGTCGCGTTGAACCGGTGAAACGCGACGCTTCCTTAACTTTGTTGCGTTTCACTACGTTCAACACAACCTACGGGATATGGTCCATTCTGTTTTAATATCTTTTACATACAAACTCAATGGTGAGGAGTATTCATGACAACAAAAATTCTGCTCAACGAAGATCAGATCCCGAAACAGTGGTACAACGTCATACCCGACATGCCCGGGCCGCTGGCACCGGTCATCAATCCCCGGACCCTGCAACCGGTCACTCCCGACGACCTGCTGCCCATATTCCCCATGTCTCTCATCGAACAGGAAGTCTCGACGGAGCGGTGGATCACAATTCCCGAAGAGGTCCGCGACATTTACCGACTCTGGCGTCCGACACCGGTTTACAGGGCGCGGCGCCTGGAGCAGCTTCTCGGCACCCCGGCAAAAATCTATTACAAGCACGAAGGTGTTTCACCGGCCGGTTCCCACAAGCCCAATTCAGCCATTCCGCAGGCATGGTACAACAAGCAGGCCGGCATCCGCAGGCTTGCTACCGAAACCGGCGCAGGCCAGTGGGGAAGTTCGCTTGCACTCGCCTGCGGTTTCTTCGGCCTGGAATGTACCGTTTACATGGTAAAGGTTTCCTGCACCCAGAAACCTTACCGCAAAAGCATGATGCAGCTGTGGGGCGCCACGGTTATACCGTCACCCTCTGAATTCACCAACGCCGGCCGATCCATACTAGCCCACGACCCGGACAGCCCCGGCAGCTTGGGAATAGCCATTTCCGAGGCGGTTGAGGACGCCGCCACGCACCCTGACACCAATTATGCATTGGGAAGCGTGCTCAACCATGTCTGTCTCCATCAGTCGGTAATCGGCCTGGAGGCGAAGACGCAGATGGAGATAGCCGGCGACTATCCCGATGTGGTAATTGCCTGCTGCGGCGGAGGTTCGAACTTCGCCGGGCTGGCATTCCCTTTCCTTGCCGACCGCGCATCCGGCAAAAAGGTACGCTGCCTGGCCGTGGAACCGGCTTCCTGCCCGACATTGACCAAGGGAGTGTATGCCTTCGACTATGGTGATACCGCCAAAATAGCGCCCATCGCCATGATGTACACCCTCGGTCACGATTTCGTGCCGCCGGGGATTCATGCCGGCGGCCTGCGCTACCACGGCGAGTCGGCCCTGGTTTCCCAGCTTTACCACGCGGGGCAGATCGAGGCCAAGTCATACAAGCAGAATGCCTGTTTCGAGGGCGCTCTGCTTTTTGCCCGCAGCGAGGGAATTGTACCGGCTCCCGAGTCTTCCCATGCCATCCGGGCAGCAATCGATGAAGCGGTGCTCGCCAAGGAAGAAGGGAAGGAGAAAACCATCCTGTTCGGCCTCTCCGGCCATGGCCAGCTGGACATGGGGGCCTATGACTCCTACCTGTCCGGCAACCTGGAAGATTACGAGTATCCCGAGGAGAAGATCAGGGAGGCGCTGGAGCGGCTGCCGAAAGTAAGTCTGTAGGCTAAGGGCGTGAGATGAAAATCGATAGGCGGAATTGAACCGATAACCATATGGTAAGAGTCAAAATCTGCGGAATAACCAATCTGGATGACGCCTTGACGGCGGTCGAAGCCGGGGCCGATGCCCTCGGCTTCGTCTTTTATGACAAGTCACCGCGCTGTATCGCGCCGGAAAAGGCGGCAGTGATCGTCAAGGCGTTGCCGCCTTTTATTACGACGGTTGGATTGTTCG
>DATEVI010000136.1:0-3011 GCA_035281865.1 Geobacteraceae bacterium
TGTGAAATTTTTATCATCGCATAGTTGCATGCGCTTTTTTTGCTGTTATTATTTTAACGTAGATACCCTGAAGGGTAGAGATATGTCAATTCAGTAGAGACTATGAGGTTGAGAAAGGAGGCACGAAATGACTAGAATGAAAGGGTTGATGGTGTTGGTGTCTGCATTGGCTTTGTCGGGATGCGCCTGCGTATCGCAAGAGTATGTGGATCAGCAGGATGCCATGCTCGCCGACCGGATCAGCAAACTCGATTCAAGGGTAGCGGCCAACGAAGCGAAGACGAATGAGCTGGCCGGCAAGGTGGATGCAATGGCTTCTGATGTTAATTCTGCAAAGGCTGATGCAGCAAACGCCGCGGCGATGGCTAACAGTGCGTCGGCCAAGGCCGATAGCGCGGCGCAATGTTGCAATGATTTGACTCAGAAAATGAAAAAAGCATTTGAACTTCAGCAGAAGAAATAGCAGTTTTTCTTTTCCGGTTTAATTTCCGGTCCGGCAGGCTATTTCCTGCCGGACTTTTTTTGTGGGCGAAATATGATATTATCCAATGAACGTTTCCACTGAAGCGGAGAAAATGGAAACCTCCGGCAACAATTTAAAGGAGGTCTCGAAATTCATGAACCGGCACCTCAGTCCCCTTCCGCGATGATGGGAGGCATCGCATGGAAGTCGGCAAGTTTTGCAACAATGGGTTTTCTTGTGTCATTATTTGTGTTAAAAATAGCATAGGCAGTTTCAATACTCTTATTATGGGTTCAAGGAGTAGTGAATATTATGAAAAACAAGACCAGCGAAGTAACATCATTATTAGCTTTTGTTGCCGGAGCGGTGGTTGCGGCCGGCCTGACTTTGGTACTGACACCCAAGCCGGGTAGAGAAGTGCGCGAGAAACTCGGCGATGTGAAGGAAGATGCCGTGCATAAACTCAGGGAATGCGCCCGCGAGGCAAAATTCAGGGTAAGTCCGAAAACCAAAGCGGATGCCTTCTATTATGAAGGTGGCGACTGCTGGATATAGTACGTGTCGTAATGCAATACCCGGATTGCGGCTAACCATCAAATAAGTTCGTGACGAAAACCTTCGCGTTGTACCGGTCCACATTTCCTCAATCCTTTAACAGGTTGTTGAAAACCTACCGGGGGCCGGTCTGCTGTGTTGCCGCTTGCTCAAAAACTCAACGTACAAACTTGATACGCCTCGCTTTTTCGCCGGTTTGCGCCTTGCATCCCGGCCTCCCCATGACGTTTTTCAACAACCTGTTAAGCAAAGAACCCCTGGAACCATCCACCCGTGGAAAGCAAGGGAAACCCTGATATACTTTATTCCATGACTGGAAATGTAATGTGTATTCACGGGGGGACGCAGCAATGCTTAGGCAGAGTGTTCTGATAATTTCCGACAAGGAGGATCCGCGGGATTATGAGGAACGCCTCCAGCGGGAGGTGGGGTGCTGCAATGTAATAAAAGGGCTGGATACGATAAAGGAGTGTGTAACCGACCTGGTCATTCTGGATTGCGGACTTGAGACCAACCATTGCATTAATTTGTTAGAAAAGATAAAGCAGTCTTATCCGGGGCTTCCTGTCATATTAGTCACAGATGAAAGCTCCGAAGATGTCGCCATAAAAGCTTTCAAACGCGGCGCCAGGGATTATTTCAAGACCCCGGTTGACATGGATGAATTACGGAAGACGGTCGATGCGGTATTGCGGTTCAAACAGCAGGCGCCGGATAAACTGCCCACTCCGCTAACACTTTCCGCCGAACATGTTGAGGAAATGCCCCACCCGTATGCTGACATTCCGGAAAAACTGGAGCGGGCTGTCAGCTTTATACAGAGAAACCTCACACGTCCCATAAACCTGGACAGAATGGCTCAGGAGGCGTGTACCAGCAAATACCACTTCTGTCGATTGTTCAAGCAACATTTCGATGTCAGCCCGATGCAATATGTTATCAACCTCCGAATCAACAGGGCGGTGACGCTTCTCGAAAGTAAAGACCTTCCGATTTCTGTTGTAGCCATGCGGGCAGGTTTCAATGATTTGACCGAATTCAATAGACAGTTCAGAAAACGTACCGGATTATCCCCGTCCCTATTCAGAAAACACATTACGTACAAAAATAACCCTCCCTCGCCGAACAGCAAAATCCCCCCAATAGATAGCAACTTTCCCAAAGCACACTGAAAAGATTTTGCTTTAATGTTAAGCACAGGGTAAATCCTGCAGCCGCTCCTTCATTCCAGAGCCAAAGATTATCGATTCCATGAATTTCTTGCTGCAATTGCCGTCCTGACCATGAGACGCCGGGTGCAAGCTCAATCCGACTTTAAACTGGGAGAGGTGGTGATATTTCTAACAAGACAGGGAAGTTATCTATTGCCGGATAGGAGGTGAATAAAAAGCGCTTCAGAGGACAAGAAAAAAGGCGTCGTTCTCATTACCCAATTCATCACAGAACAAAGGGGGGGCAATCATGAAAAAAAACAACATCTGTACCGCAATTCTCGGGGCAACTTTACTGACTTTCCTGTTCATTACAGGAACCGCCATGGCCGCCAAACTCGAACCCATACAAGAGTTGGGCAAATTCATCTTATTCGACAACATATCCGTTCCCAAGCGCATGTCCTGTTCCACTTGCCATGACCCCATGGCCGGCTGGACGTTTAAGAATTCCGGCGTCAATCTCCATCAAGTGGCGGTCACAGGTGCGGATCCCCACACCGCGGGATCACTGAAGCCGCCCAGCAACGCCTATGCGAGCTTCATTCTCCCGTTCCAAAGTTGCGGTGCTGCGCCTACCGGCTGGTGTGGTGGAAACTTCTGGAACGGACGCTCTGAGGGCAATGATATAATTCAATTCCCAGGGGGAGCGACAGAGCATATCGGTCTCAATGACCCGATCCTTGTTGGTGGTGGTAATGTTTTTGATGAATATAAGCAGTATCTGGGACCGGTGGCCGATCAGGCGTTAAATCCCTTTGGGAACCCTGTCGAGCAGAATA
>DATEVI010000137.1:0-5128 GCA_035281865.1 Geobacteraceae bacterium
GGTAGGCGTAGTCCCGGTAGAGAAACGGGATGAAGTCTTCCCTCGCGACCTTGAGCATCGCCTCCCGGATCGGCTCCGAGCGGAGATAGCCATGCCGCACCAGCCAGTCGACCTTCAGTCGCCGCTCCCGCTCCAGTTCCGCCTTGCCTTTTACCGGCTCCCGGGGCGGCGGTATTATCCACCCGTTCATCAATATTCCCCTTTGCCGCGCCGCCCTTCCATGGAGGGCCGAGGATTTTGATCCATGTTCCTCTGCGTCCTCCGTCCTCATCGTTTTTTTCAGACTTCAATCATCATGGTCTCGCAAAAACTCGTAGACCGCCATTTCTGTCATTCCAACCATAGGGAGGAATCTTGCTTTTGCGGGCAGTTAGAAGATCCCTCCCTCTCGGTCGGGATGACACAGCGGCCAAATTGCGAATTCGTCAATCCTGAGTATCGTATAAGTCATTGTCAGTTGGATGGTTTTCTCAAGCTTTGCGGGGCGAAATACTTTTGTTGTTTTCCTGAAAAAAGG
Source organism: Geobacteraceae bacterium (assembly GCA_035281865.1). Lineage (GTDB taxonomy): Bacteria > Desulfobacterota > Desulfuromonadia > Geobacterales > Geobacteraceae > CAIWTU01. Next base: position 518 of record DATEVI010000137.1, read on the forward strand.
GTGAGAACACCTGTTTCCACTGATGTGTGGATAAAAGAGGGGAAACCGCCGATCGTGCGGTAGTATTGGAAGAACGAAGACTCTTTACTGCCGGGCTCTTTTCACCGATCCCTTGCACATGCCGCTCTGCCAGACCTGCGAAATGTCCATCCAGATCCTCCGGCAGCGATGACAGACAACGACACCGTCACCGTTGTCTTCCAGTTGGTGGCTCTCCACCCTGTTCTTTACTTCCTCGTAGGAAATCTCATTGTTACGGGCTGCGGAATGCATCTTTACCTCCCCTTTGAGTTTGTCCGCGTACAGACCTGTATTCTTTTATTCGGCGCCATCCAGGAAATCTTGAATCCGAAGGGCGAGTACTCTCAAGAGCAGATTATATCCTGAAGGTCTTTCTGTCAACCGTCACGAACACCGGCAGGAATGATTTGATTTTTTTCGGCCAAATTTATATATTGGTTGCAAAGCATCGTTCAAAGGGACTTTATGATCAGAAAAATACTCACATATCCGGATCCGGAGCTGAAAAAGAAATCGCTTCCGGTTGCCGTTATCAATGAAAAAACGCAGGAACTCGTCCGGGACATGGTGGAAACCATGTACGATGCCCCAGGGGTCGGACTGGCCGCTCCCCAGATCGGCGTTCACCAGCGGATTGCCGTGATAGACGTTTCCGGCAGGGATGAAAAGCCGGAGATCATAGTAGCGATTAATCCGGCCATCGTACACAGTGAAGGGGAATCGTACGACGAGGAAGGTTGCCTCTCCGTTCCCAACTACGCGGCGAATGTCCGCAGGCACGCAAAGGTAGTCGTCAAGGCGCTCAACCTGGAGGGTGAAGAAGTAACGTATAACGCCGAAGGGCTTCTGGCAATAGCCTTCCAGCATGAGATAGACCACCTCGACGGTATCCTTTTCATCGACCATCTTTCAAATCTTAAACGGGAAATGTTCCAGAAAAAATACCGGCGCAGGCTCCAAGAAGGACAGGTAACGGCTTGATGAGCGGACTGCGAGTCGTCTTCATGGGGACACCCGTGTTTGCCTGTCCCACTCTGCAAAAACTCATCGACCGTGGCGAGGACGTTATCGCCGTGGTCACCCAGCCGGACAGGCCAAAGGGGCGCGGCCAGAAGACTGTTCCGCCTCCGGTCAAGGAACTTGCCGAACAAAACGATATACCGGTCCTGCAACCGCCGAAGGTGCGGGCTCCGGAGTTTATCGAGGTCATGAAGGGGATGAACCCCGACCTGATCGTGGTCGTCGCATTCGGACAGATATTGCCGAAGGCCCTGCTCGACATACCGAAGTTCGGTTGCATCAATGTTCACGCCTCTCTCCTACCCCGCTATCGAGGCGCCGCGCCGCTTAACTGGTGCATCATCAACGGTGAAACCGAAACCGGGGTCACCACCATGCTGATGGACGTGGGGCTCGACACCGGCGCCATGCTGGTAAAGACGACGACCCCCATCGACCCGGAAGAGGATACCCAGGCACTGCACGACCGTCTTTCGGTCCTGGGCGCCGAAACCCTCTCGGAAACCCTGGACATGCTCACTGCCGGGCGGCTCGAGCCGGAAAAGCAGGATGATTCCCTTTCCTGCTATGCCCCCATGCTGAAGAAGGAGCACGGCCTGATCGACTGGTGCAGGAAGCCCCTGGACATCAAGAACATGGTAAGGGGCATGTCGCCCTGGCCGGGTGCGTTTACCTGGTTGGACGGGAAGATGGTCAAAATTTACAAGGTTCGCATCGGTGAAACTGAGGACCGACTTCCGGCTTCTCCCGGGACGGTGCTGAAGGCCGACAGGGAAGGAATCGAGGTCGCCTGCGACGGCGGCGCCATCATAATAGACGAACTCCAGCTGGAGGGGAGAAAGCGCCTCTCCGCGGGAGATTTCCTGGCAGGCTGCAAACTCCTGCCCGGCGTCGTTCTGGGAAACAGGGAAATTAATCTTGAGTGCTGACAAAGTTCAAAAGAAGCTGCCGGGCAAACTGCTGTTTGTAGCCCTGATGGGACTCACATGTCTTCTCATCGCGGGTTTTATCCTCATCCTCTGGTGGGCCGAGAAAACCGGACTCGCCGGAATACACCCCGCTCTGCCCGGAATCATGGGCACGATACTGGCTGTCGCGGCAGGCATAATCGTGCTGGGCACGGCGCTGCTGGTCCTTACCACCCTGCTGGGGAAAGACATCTTTCTCACACGCCTTCTGCGTGGCGCGGCGATAAGGCTGCTCCTTCCGGCCATCGAGTTCATCGGCAAGATTGTCGGCATCCCCAGGGACTCCATCCGCCAGTCCTTCATTGCCATGAACAACAGCCTGGTCCTGTCGCAGAGGCTTTCCATCAAGCCCGACCGGCTGCTGATCCTCCTTCCCCACTGCATCCAGCTCTTTGACTGCGATATAAAGGTCACCGGGGACATCGACAAGTGCGTCCGCTGTGGGAAGTGCGATATCAACGGCCTCGCGGACATCGGCAAGAAATACGGGATCGATATCTCGGTAGCCACCGGCGGGACCCTGGCCAGAAAGGTCATAATGGAGAAAAGACCGAAACTGGTCATAGCCGTCGCCTGCGAAGGCGACCTCACGTCGGGGATAAAAGACTGTTATCCGCTGCCGGTACTGGGAATCCTCAATGACCGCCCGTTTGGGCCCTGCTTCAACACCCGCGTCGAGACTCAGAAGATAGACGACGCGCTCAAGGTGGTGATGGGGTAGCCGGCACCTCGTATCTTTAACGGCCCCCCATCGCTCCCCTTCTATTTTTTCTCCCTCCGCCTCATCCTTCCAATAATATCGCAACCTTTCGTATACAAGTAAATCGGCAGATGACGGTTTTGCTGATATAATTTTTCTGAGAACGACATCAACCGAAAAGACCGCGTCTCAATTCCGGACGGGTCTTAGATGCGTCGGCGAATCCCATCATATTTGCTTCGATTCGCGCTGATTCGCCGTTTCAGGACGTAAACGGGAGACAACAATGCCAACCTTCCAACAAATCGAGACGGGGAGTATGCACGCCTATCCCCGAGATCTCGTTTCATTTCTTTTTCAACATTGGAATAAAACCGCACCCAACGACCAGGTAAATAGCGTCGGGGAACATGCCGCTCCCGACCGACTGCCCGATGCCGAACTTCTGGAACAGCTGATCTCCGTCTGCTACCACGCAAGCCTGATGCGGGAAGAGGAGCGCTCGGTAAACTTGCGTCTGATTCTCAGGGAACCGGAACGCTTCGTCCCGGAAGAGGGGCCTCCGGAGGGTCTGCATCGGCTGCTATTTACCTCACCGCGCCCGTTCGGCGAATACGAGCTGCGCCGGCTTTCGCCGGCCGTTGATTTCTACCGCTCGCTCGTGGGCATCCGCATCGACCCCACGGGGGGCCTGCAGATCTGGGGAATGGTACATTCGGGAACACGGTGGCTGCAGTCAATATTCGGGGGCCGAAAGACATATCATCCGTTACCCCCCTCCCTGGTCATTCATGTGACCGGGCCAGGCCGAATCGTCGTATGCAAGGGATCCGTTATCATCGCATCTTTGAATAGCGGCCATATCAGCAGTCCGTTAACCGACGTCTTCAGCTCGCGGTGGCTTGCGGAGAGTTTCGCGGATGTCCGCGGCGAACTTATGGACATACACCGCATAGCCCGGAACCGGGCCGAGCTCCCCTGGGCGACCCTGGAGCCCGGTTTTGTAAAAACCCTGGCCCAGCAGGTTGTAAAGCGTATCATCAATACCATCCGCAATTCCCGCCACGGCGGGACGCTCGTCTATCTGCCCCCCGACCAGGCCGAGGCACTCTGCTGCGCGAACCGTTACATGAGCGTCAAGTACCAGTTTGCCGACGAAGAACCGCGGCAGCGCTTTCGCACCCTGATCGTAAACATCATGAACACTTTCGCCGAGGCTGAAGCGGACGCGGAAAACCCTGAAAAGCTGATCGGCTGGAGCGATTATGTCATCACGACCAATGAAGACATCGCCCGGCTGGATGAAGCGCTATTCGATTTCGCCCACCTGATCGCCGGGTTTGCGGCCATCGACGGTGCGGTGATCATGTCCAGGCGCCACGAGGTTCTAGGCTTCGGCGCGGTAATCTCGGGCGACATCGACAGGGTGGAGATGGTCGCGCGGGCACTGGATATAGAAGGAGAACAGACCGTGCCGGTCGCGAGTGAAGAGGTCGGAACCAGGCATCGCGCCGCCTACCGCCTCTGCTTCGAGCTGCACGACGCCCTTGCAATCGTCATATCACAGGACGGTTCGGTCCGGATCGTCAAGTGGCACAACGGGCAGGTAACGTACTGGGATCAGGTGCCGACCGGCATCCTGGGGTTTTGAAGTCTTGATCTTCTCCGCGAGAAATAATGAGGTTGTCGTAGGGGCAAACCTTGTGTTTGCCCAAAAGGGCGATCACAAGGATCGCCCCTACAAAATCATCCCTTTGCCGTAGCACAAAGGAGGTAACCAATGCCCCATCTATTCCGATTGTTTTTCGTATTCCTGCTGATTCCGATCCTGAACGCCTGCACGCTGTTTCAGGTGAACATCGTGCCGCCGTTGAAGCCCCTGGAAGAGAAGGTCGTCGAAGG